>NZ_DATHXO010000550.1:0-3253 GCF_035459645.1 Schnuerera sp. | reverse complement strand
AATCTTGGCAGTTTGCTTTAACTGCTGTATTAATTGAAGGTATTATATTTATACTATTATCTTTTTTAAAGGCTAGGGAAGCAATTTTCAATGCAATTCCTATGAATTTAAAAAATGCAGTATCAGTAGGGATAGGGCTTTTTATTGCTTTTATTGGGCTTACTGGTGCCGAAATTATCGTAGCAGGAGACGGAGTTTTAATAGGGCTAGGGAACCTTAAAGATCCTGCACCTATTCTTGCAATTATTGGATTGATTATTACTGGAATATTATTAGCTAAAAATATAAGAGGAGCCTTGTTGATTGGTATTCTATTAACGACTATTATAGGAATTCCTATGGGAGTCACTTTATTACCAGAAGGATTTAGTTTAAAAAGCTTAGTAAGCTTACCTCCATCCTTAAAACCTGTTGCATTCCAATTTGTTGGTTGGGGAGAGATTTTTTCTTTAGATATGTTGGTAGTAGTGTTTACATTTTTATTTGTAGATATATTTGACACTGTAGGAACTTTAGTAGGTGTGGCATCAAAAGCAGAAATGTTAGATGAAGATGGTAAATTACCAAGGGTAAGCAATGCATTGATGGCAGACGCAGTAGGTACAATAGCAGGAGCTTGTTTGGGAACTAGTACAGTGACAACTTTTGTAGAATCTGCATCAGGAGTAGCAGAAGGAGGAAGAACTGGTCTAACATCCTTAACTACAGCTATTATGTTTGCATTAGCTTTATTCTTTGCCCCAATATTCACCATGGTACCCTCGGCTGCTACTGCACCAGTATTAGTAATAGTTGGTTTATTTATGATGAGTCCAATTAAGAAAATAGATTTAAGCGACTATACAGAAGCTATCCCTGCATTTCTAACTATTATTATGATGCCTTTTGCCTATAGCATTGCAGAAGGTATAGTTTTTGGAATGGTATCCTATGTTGCATTGAAACTTCTTACAAGAAGAGGAAAAGAAGTATCTCCAGTTATGTATGTACTAGCATTATTATTTATAATTAGAATAATTTTTGGATAAAAGAAAGGTGACATGTTTTCATGTCGCCTTTTTTTGATTGATAAAAAATTATTTAATAGAAAAGTATTTCAAAAAGTCCCAAAAATTTGATATAATACTATATAGTTGTATAGAAGTATACAAAACACACAAAAACTTTGTAGCAATAAACCAAACTTAATATTTTAATTCTATCTTTGAATAGAAATAGAACTAGGATACATACTATTTATATTTGAGAAGAATAAGTTTATTTAGCCAAGGATTAAATTATAAAATATAAGGAGGTATATATGTGAAAACGGATGTTCAAATAGCACAAGAAGCAAAAATGCTTCCAATAACTGAGGTGGCAGAAAAACTAGGATTAAAAGAAGATGATTTAGTACATTATGGTAAATATAAGGCAAAAGTGAATTTAGATGTACTTAAAAACTTAAATGACAAAGAAGATGGGAAGTTAATCCTAGTAACTGCAATTAATCCAACTCCAGCAGGAGAAGGTAAGACTACAGTAAATATTGGTTTAAGTATGGCCCTGAATAAAATAGGCAAAAATGCTGTAACAGCATTAAGAGAGCCTTCTTTAGGACCTAGTTTTGGTATTAAAGGTGGAGCAGCTGGTGGTGGATATTCACAAGTTGTACCAATGGAAGATATTAATCTACATTTTACAGGGGATTTCCATGCTATAACTACAGCTCACAATTTAATAGCAGCTTTATTAGATAACCATATTCACCAAGGTAATAAATTAAATATCGACCCAAGAAGAATTCTTTGGAAAAGAGTTCTTGACATGAACGACAGAGCGTTGAGAAATATTGTAGTAGGCCTTGGAGGAAGACCAAATGGAGTTCCAAGGGAAGACGGCTTTGATATTACAGTAGCCTCTGAAATTATGGCAATATTCTGTTTAGCAGATGATTTAGAGGACTTTAAAACTAGAGTTGGAAATATCTTAGTAGCGTATAAATACGATGGAAGTCCTGTATTTGCTAAAGACTTAAATGCTGAAGGTGCAGTAGCTTTACTTATGAAAGATGCAATTAGTCCTAATTTAGTTCAAACATTGGAAAATACTCCAGCTCTTATCCATGGTGGACCATTTGCAAACATTGCTCATGGATGTAACTCTATGTTAGCCACAAGATTAGGTTTAAAACTTGCTGATTATACTGTCACTGAAGCAGGATTCGGTGCAGACTTAGGCGCAGAGAAATTCTTTAACATAAAAGCAAGATTTGGTGATTTAAAACCTAATGCAGCAGTAATCGTTGCTACAGTAAGGGCGTTGAAACATCATGGTGGAGTTAAGAAAGACGAACTAAGCAATGAAAACATAGATGCTTTAGCAAAAGGATTTGAAAACTTAGAGAAGCATATTGAAAACGTTAATAAATTTGGAGTTCCAGCAGTAGTTGCTATAAATAGATTCCCAACAGATACAGAAGCTGAATTAGACTATGTAATCAAGAAGACAGAAGAACTAGGTGCAGTGGCTGTATTAACAGAAGTATGGGGTAAAGGTGGAGAAGGTGGAATAGAATTAGCTAAGAAAGTAGTAGAAGTAGTAGAAACCAAACCTTCAAACTTTAAACCTCTATATGATTCCGAGGATTCCATAAAAGATAAAATACACAAAATAGCTACAGAAGTTTATGGAGCAGATGGAGTAGAATACACAAAAGCATGTGAAAAGAGAATAAAACAGATAGAAGAAATTGGATTGGATAA
This sequence comes from Schnuerera sp., assembly GCF_035459645.1. Taxonomy (NCBI): domain Bacteria; kingdom Bacillati; phylum Bacillota; class Tissierellia; order Tissierellales; family Tepidimicrobiaceae; genus Schnuerera; species Schnuerera sp. Next base: position 509 of record NZ_DATHXO010000550.1, on the reverse strand, counting down.
AATGCCAATATGTATGGCTAAAACTCAATATTCATTATCTGATGATCCTACACTATTGGCAAAGCCAGAAGGATTCAAAATTACTGTAAGAGATATAAGGATATCCGCTGGTGCAGGTTTCTTAGTTGCATTAACTGGTGAAATTATGACTATGCCAGGATTGCCAAAAGTTCCAGCTGCCAACAATATAGATATATTAGAAAGCGGAGAAATAGTAGGATTGTTCTAGTTTAAAAAGTCTGGGGATATTTTCTCCAGACTTTTTTGGACTAAGGTAGAGTAAATCTATGGGGGTGAAATAGTGGTAGGATATAACTCTAAAATAAAGAGTGAACAGGTAGATAGTTTATTTAAAGCTATATTACAGCTAGAAACAGTTGAAGAATGTTATAGATTTTTTGAAGACGTTTGCACAATAAAGGAAATTCAGTCTATTGCTCAAAGGCTAGAAGTGGCAAAATTATTAACTCTAAACAACACTTACAATGAGATTGAAAAGAAAACAGGAG
>NZ_DATHXO010000549.1:0-6079 GCF_035459645.1 Schnuerera sp. | reverse complement strand
AGATAGATTTAAAAATGAAAATTAAAACATAGGAGTGGTATTTTGGAGAAATCTAAACTTTCTACATTGTTTAAAGACAAAAGTTTTGGAAAAATATTATTTAATGAACCTATGAAAAACCATACTTCCTTTAAAATTGGTGGGCCAGCAGATATAATGATAATACCTAGCAGAGAAAAAGATATTATTGAATCAATAAAATTTTGTAGAGAAAAGAATATAAAATATATTATAATGGGAAATGGAACTAATCTATTAGTAAGGGATACAGGTATAAGGGGAGTTGTTATTAAAATCGCCAATGGCTTTGATAATATAGCGATAGATAATGATAAAATATTTTGTCAAGGAGGAACCTTGTTATCAGTTATTGCAAAGAAAGCATTAAGAGAATCCTTAGCAGGTTTTGAATTTGCCAGTGGAATTCCTGGCACTATAGGTGGTGCTATTACCATGAATGCTGGAGCCTATGGTGGAGAGATGAAGGATATTGTAACTAAAGTAATAGCTCTAGATAAGAATAATAATATAGTGGAATTAGCTAATAAAGATATGAATTTTAGATATAGAGGCAGTACTGTTATAGACGAAGGACTTATAGTTTTAGGGGTAGAATTACAATTAAGGAAGCAGGAATATTCTAAAATAGAAGAAAAGATGAAGGATTTTACTAATAGGCGTGTTTCTAAACAGCCATTGGACTTACCTAGTGGTGGCAGCACTTTTAAAAGACCTACAGGATATTATGCAGGTAAACTTATAGATGATGCTGGCCTTAGAGGAATTAGATTTGGATATGCTCAAGTTTCTGAAAAACATTGTGGATTTATAGTAAATAGAGGGAATGCTACCTTTGAAGAAGTTTTTACTCTTATAAAAACAGTTCAAAAAATTGTACATGATAAATATAATATAATGTTAGAACCAGAGATCAAAATAATAGGAGACTATTAGAAAGGGAAAAAGATGAAAATAATAGGAGATTATCATACTCATACCATATATAGCCATGGTAAAGGAACTATAATAGAAAATGTAGAAGTAGCTATTGAAAAAGGGTTAAAGGAAATTGCCATATGCGATCATGGACCAGGCCATTATTTATATGGCGTAAAGGAAAAGAAACTGTATAAAATGAGGGATGAAATAGATAGATTAAATAGGGAATACGAAGATAAAGGGATTAGAATACTATTAGGAATAGAAGCTAATGTAATTGGGTATGATGGGACAATAGATGTTAATAATAATATACTTAACATTATCGATATACTTTTATTAGGATATCATTATGGAGTTACACCTAAGTCGATAAAAGACGGACTATTTATGTATATGATAAATCCATTATCAAAAATATTTCCACTATATAGAGATAAAATTATAGACAAAAATACAGAAGCTTTGATAAAGGCAATCAATAGATATCCAGTTGATATTATAACTCATCCTGGTTCTAAAGCTGAATTAGATATTAAAGCAATAGGAAAAGCAGCTTTTAAAAAAGGTGTAGCATTAGAAATCAATTCTAAACATAGCCAATTATCCGTTGAAAATATAAAAATTGCATTAGAAACCGGAGTGGAATTTTGCATAAATAGCGATGCTCATGATCCAATAAATGTGGGTAATTTAAATGAGGCATTGAAAAGAGCTAAAGAAGCTAAAGTTCCAATTAATAGGATAAGGAACCTAGTGGATTAAATTATGGAGGTGAGTGTTAATGGAATTTCTAATAATTACAGGAATGTCTGGGGCAGGGAAGAGTCAAGCTATGAAGGCAATGGAAGATATGGGATATTATTGTATGGACAATTTACCTCCTGCATTACTTCCTAAATTTGCTGAACTATGCTATGAATCTAAGAGGAATATAGATAAGGTAGCAGTAGTGGTAGATATTAGGGGGGGAATATTTTTTGAGGATTTATTTAAAGGATTAGAAGAATTAAATACAGAAGGTATAAAGTACAAGATCTTATTCTTAGATGCATTAGATCCAGTATTAATTAAAAGGTATAAAGAACTTAGAAGACCTCATCCCTTAAATCCTAAGGGAGGGATATTAGATGGAATATCAGAAGAAAGAAGACTACTTGAAGAGGTAAAAAAGAGAGCGGATTTTGTTATAGATACATCAAAACTTACAATAGGAATGCTTAAAGAAGAGATATATAAAATATTTTTTGAAGGACTAGAGTTGAGAAAGTTAACAATATCTGTAGTGTCCTTTGGTTTTAAACATGGGATGCTATTAGATGCGGATTTAGTATTTGATGTAAGATTTTTACCTAATCCCTACTATATACCAGAGCTAAGAGACTATACTGGAGAAAATGAAAATGTACGAAAATATGTATTCGATTGGGATCAAACTAATAAATTTGTTGATAAATTAATGGATATGTTGGAATTTTTAATTCCCTATTATATAAAAGAAGGGAAAACTCAATTAATAATAGGGATAGGCTGTACTGGTGGAAAGCATAGATCTGTTGCTATTGCAAATGAGATAGAAAAAAGGCTTAAAGAAAATCAACATAGGGCTATTGTTAGTCATAGGGATTATAGATTAGCGTAAAGGGGCAAAATTATGGATAAGAAAGATATTTTGGATAAAGATATTTATGAAGAATATATTAAAACTAAAAAGTATAAAGAAAAGATATTATCTAAAGGACCAAAAGTAGTAGTTATAGGAGGAGGAACTGGATTATCTGTATTGCTTAGGGGACTTAAGGAATATACATCTAATATAACTGCTATCGTAACAGTAGCAGATGATGGAGGAGGTTCTGGTAAATTAAGAGAGGATTTAGGAATGCTCCCTCCAGGAGATATTAGATCTTGTATATTAGCATTGGCTAATACAGAGCCTACTATGGAGAAATTGCTCCAATATCGATTTAGTGAAGGATTGTTAAAAGGACAAAATTTTGGAAATCTATTTATCGCTGCTATGAATGAAATATATGGAAGTTTTGAAATGGCAATAAAAGAAACAAGTAATGTTTTAGCTGTAACTGGGAAGGTTTTACCAATGACATTGGAGGATGTAACCTTATACGCCATATTGGAAAATGGTCAAACCATAAAAGGTGAATCAGCAATTCCTTTAAAAAACAAGGAACTATCCAGTAGAATTAAACGGATTTATATGGAACCTAAAGTTAGTTATCCTCTAGAAGAAGCAGTAGAAGCTATTGAAGAAGCTGATTTAATAGTATTAGGACCTGGTAGTTTATATACTAGTGTAGTACCTAATCTATTGGTAAATAATATAGTAGACACAATTTATAATGCTGAAGGTTCTAAAGTATATATTTCAAATGTAATGACTCAACCAGGGGAAACTGATGGATATACGGTATTAGACCATGTGAAGGGAATACTTGCTCATAGTAGAGAAGATTTTTTAGATTATGTAATTGTCAATACAGAAGAAATACCAAAAGAAACTTTAAACAAATATGCATCAGATGGTTCTGAACCTGTAATTTTAAGGGAAGAGGACGAGGACATATTGAACTCTAAAGGTATTCAAGTAATAAAAGAAAATTTAATAGACATTAAGAAAGAATATATTCGACATGATTCTTTAGAATTGAGTAGGATATTAATAGAAATAGCTAAATACAGACTAAACAAAGATTGTGTATAAAGGGGCGGTTTTAATCGCCCCTTTAATTATTTAACTCTTTTTAACTTCCTCTAACATCCTAGAGATTAAACTTCCTGCAGATTTTTTGTTAAGATTATCATAATTTATAGTAGTATTTAATTCTTCTGCTAATTTTTTGATAGTTTCCAACTGTCTCTTTGTTGGAGGTTCTATTTGATTAGGCATATAATCATCTTCAGTTTCATTTATTTTATCTTCTAAAGTTATCTCTTCAAAAGCTGTCATTCCCACATTGGTCAAATCCCTTAGAACTCTTGCTTTTGCACGGGTAGAAGCCATTCTGATTAAATGAGGTACTATAGTAGAATTAACGGAGTGAGGACTAGCATCACCTATATCAGTATAGATTTCATTTTCTGTTGTAGCTGTAGCTTTACAAATGGCTATCATATTATTTTCATTTGTGGGGATTTGAATTAGTTCAACCTCAATAGATTTCAAACCTTTCTGGTGGGCTAAATCCAATAAACCTTCATAGGTTACATAGGATTTACCCTGTAAATTTATAATAAATTTTTCATTAATACTCATTAAACCACCTCATCTATATTTTGCAGAAATTACTTAAAATTAAACGTGGAAATATTAAGTAATCCTATTATATCATAGGCGGCATATTAAGATTTTAAATTATATTAGATATAATAAACCTAGTTTTATAGTATTTTCTATGGCCTCCTTATGAGTTCTTTCAAAGGAATGGGAAGCATCTACACCAGGGCCAATTAGTCCTACTTTAAAATCATAACCTGCCCTTAATGCTGCAGAACCATCTGAACCATAATATGGATATATATCGATTTTATAATTTAGATTATTTTCCTTTGCTAAATTGACTAATTTATTTTTTAATTCTAAATCATATGGACCAGAACTATCCTTTGCACATATGGTAACACTATGTTCATCTGATGTCTGTCCTTCTCCAGGAGCAGCCATATCTATAGCTATAAATTCAAAAGTTTTTTCAGGAATAGCTGCACTAGCGCCATGACCTACTTCTTCATAATTACTAATAAAGAAATTAGTAGTATATTCAGGTTTGATATTATTATCGATTAAATATTTGGCAATTCCTAATAGAGATGCTACACCAGCTTTATCGTCTAAATGCCTAGACTTAATAAATCCACTTTCAGTAACAACTGTTCTAGGATCAAAGAAAATAAAATCTCCTACATTAATTCCTAATTTCTCTATATCTTCTTTAGAAGAAACTTTTTCATCTAATCTAATTTCCATATTATCCATATTTCTTTCTAAAGTTTTAGTTTTTTCTCCATGAACATGAGAAGAAGCCTTAGTTGTAAGTATGGTACCAGAATATAATTTTCCATTACTATTTTGAATATTAACATATTCTCCTTCTATAGTACTCCAAACATATCCTCCAATTTGTGTGAGTTTAACTCTTCCATTAGATTTAATTTCTTTTACCATACCACCTAAAGTGTCTACATGACCTGATAAAGTAATTTCTTTTTCTTGATATTTACCAGGGATAGTGGCGATTAAAGCACCTTTATTAGTCTTATAAGTTGAAACACCTATAGAATTAAACTCTTTTTCAACAAAATCTATAGCTTTTTTTGTATTGCCTGAAGGGCTAGGAATATTGAGTAATGATACCAAGTTGTCTATTACATAATTCATATCTAATTTCATAAAAAAACCTCCTTTAAATTGTACTCTTTTATTATTATATCATCTTAAGTGTTAGATTAAAGCTAACTATTTAAAAATATTTAGCATAATCTCCTTATTTATAGTATAATAAGCTTAATATCTATATAGTTTTAATATAGTGGGAGTTGGTTTCAGTGGTTGAAGAAGTAAGTGCTGGAGGTGTGGTCATATTTGGGAATGCCATACTGCTTCTAAAAAAGTTTAATGGAGATTGGGTACTGCCTAAAGGAAGAGTTGAAAAAAATGAGAATATTAAAGAAACTGCCATTAGAGAAGTATTTGAAGAGAGTGGAATTAGAGCTGAAATAATAAGATATATAGGAATGGTTCACTATACTTATAAAAGCATTAAAGGAAATGAAATGGTTTTTAAGACAGTCCATTGGTATCTGATGACAGCTAATAATATGGAATCAGTTCCTCAGAAAAATGAAGGTTTTATAGAAGCTACTTTTGTTCATAAAGATAGGGTTAAAGATTTGATTAAATATAATGATGAAAGGAAAATAATAAAAAAAGTATTAAAATTAATTTAATATCAATATAAAATTAAAGTAGGAGAGATATAATGTCTTTTTCTTCAACAACTAAAAATGAATTATCAAGATTACCTATAGAAAATAGATCTAGTGCTATAGCTGAATTAGCTGCTATTGTTAGAATGAGTGGTACAATTCAAATTACAGGAATAAAACGAATTAGTTTGAAATT
>NZ_DATHXO010000548.1:0-1544 GCF_035459645.1 Schnuerera sp. | reverse complement strand
ACTGTTAATTGCAAATAAATATCCTATATTTTTTCTACAATAATGATTGTGTGGCAGAGATTTTGCCATATCATAGTATTTTTTATATTGATCGTTAATAGATAAATATGTAAGATTATTTGAATTTTTCATAGGAGGCGTCTTATCATCACCAACTACCACGATATGCCAATCAGAAAAAGATTCAAATTTAATAATAGATCTAGATTTCTCATTAATTGTTGTTATAACAGCAAATTTATTATTCAAATTATCCTCTTTTTATTACGTTTAAATTTAGAATATTATAACTAACTCTTAGCTAATAACTTACAATTAATATATTAAAAAAACTCTTCTAATTTAGAAGAGATAATTTTGGCATTAATTTTATCACTATATTTATTTTTAAATTTATCTCTTTCATATTTATACTCATCTGAAAGAAGTTTTTTATTTAAAAATTGTTTATTATTTGCTTTATTAATAATATTACTTTTTTTAACAATAGAATTAATTTTATCAAGTTTATTAATATTCAAATCATATCCGGGAGTCAACCAATCAATTATTTTTTGAAACTCATTATAATCATTACTTTTTAATTTTTCATATTTAACTATAACTTTAGCTTTATTAGATAATAAATATTTATTAAAATGATTTATTAATAATTTTATTTCTTTATCAATAAATTCTTCATTTATTTTACCATTATATTCTGACTTAAGATGAGAGAAAATAACATCAACAGGATTTCTGTACAAGTACAACACATCATCATGTTTTAATTCTAATATAGAAAAAATATCATGATCATGAAACCATAAAGGTTTTTTATTAAGTGACTCACCTTGTAAAAATGTAACAGAGCGTCGTAATCTAGGAGCATCAAAATATAATTCCATTAAACAATTTAGCCAATGACTACCACTTCTTGGGTAGCTAATAAAAACTGGCATTTCATCCATTTTAGGATTGTACGATGGAGCATTCATAATTTTACTTAAGCTTTTCAAATTCAAAATTTGAACTTGCTCATTCCGTTTTAAGATCCTCTACTAACTCAAAAAAAAGACCATTTTTAATATCCTCAACAAAACACACTTTAACGGTGCCTGAAGGGACGACCAATGGGTCATGAACTAACCTAAGCCATGCATAATAATCTAACTGAGCTATAATATTATCCATATCAGTTACACTTAACGCTAAATGCGTTATCCCCTGATTTCTCAAAGATTTAATTTTATTAATCGAGTTATTTTCTTCATAACACAAAAGCTCTACCATAGAACTATTACTATCTTTAAATTTAACCGTATTAACGTGGTCTATTATTTCACCGTTAAACTTATTTATATATTCTCCCTTTTCTACCTCATCCCACACTTTTTTAAAACCAAATGTGTCCACTAATAGCTTGCAATAATCTTCTTTATTACTTACTGTTAATCCTACATGCCTAAATGTTGCCACTTTTAACCTCTATTCTAGCTAATGTTAAATCAAGTGGTTCATCTATATCTACTATAAACGGAGTTTTGTAGCAATAAATGTTATCT
>NZ_DATHXO010000547.1:0-1824 GCF_035459645.1 Schnuerera sp. | reverse complement strand
ATTAAAAAAGGTGGAAAAAGAGTTTAAGCAATTAAATTATGTATCGGATATGGAAAGAAAAAAACGTTTCCAATGTTTAATATGTATATTAATTGGATCCTTTATTCCTGTAATTTTTTCAATAATTTTGATATTAGTTTTGTTAAATATAGTATAATATATCTAAATGAATTAGATGATTATTAGTATCCAAAGTATATGAACCTCCACCACTTTTAGAAGTGGTGGCTTCTTAGATCTAGTCTAAGAACTTTTTCTGCTTCATAGGGTTACGCCTTCTATGCTAGCAAGGTCTTATTTGACCCTCCACAAACTCAATCCGTAGTTCCTACGGTGATTTATTTATGCTACAGTTTGTATTCCTAATTCTTTTAGCCCTTGTTTTAGTATGTTTATGCTCGCGTTTATATCTCTGTCTATATTTTTAGTTTTGCAATTAGGGCAATCCCATTTTCTAATGTTTAGTGGCATATCTTTCATAATATACCCACAATAGGAACAGGTTTTACTGCTTGGAAACCACTTATCAATTTTATGTATTGTTCTTCTATACCATTTTGATTTATAGTCTAAGTAAGAATAGAATTTATACCAACTTACGTCTGCAATATCTTTTGATAATTTCTTATTCTTCATCATATTTTTTATTGATAAATCTTCAAGGATTATAATTTGGTTTTCATCTACTATCCTTTTAGATAATTTGTGAAGAAAGTCTTGTCTTTGATGCTTTACTTTTTCATGTAGTTTAGCAACTTTTTGCTTTTGTTTATACCAATTGTTGCTGAATTTCTGTTTTTTGCTTAGTTTCCTCTGCTCTTTTGCTAATTTATCTAAGGTCTTTTTTAGATAAGTTGGATTGTTTATTTTTTCTCCATTAGATAATATTGCAAAATCCTTAATTCCTAAGTCAATTCCTATGCTTTTATTTGTTTCATCTTTAGGCTCTATGTCTAATTCTGTAATTATAGAAACAAAATATTTATTTGTAGGTGATTTAGAAATAGTAGCATTGATAATCCTACCTTCTACAAATCTATGTACTTTCGCTTTGACATTTTTTAATTTCGGCAATTTTATGCTGTTTTTCTTTATTTGAATATTGTTGTTTACGTAATTTATTGTATATGATTTTTTAGGATTTTTCTTATTTTTGAATTTTGGAAAGCCTATGCTTTTATCTCTAAAAAAGTTTTTGAAGGCTCTATCTAAATTTCTAAGTGACATTTGTAGGGAAGTACTGTCAACTTCATTTAACCATGATAACTCTTTTTTGAGCTCTGGAAGTTGATTTTGTTGTTTGGTATAGGTGGTACTTTTTCCTTCCGTTTTGTATGTTTCTATTCTTTGATCTAGAAAGTAGTTATATACAAATCTAGTACATCCAAAGGTTTTTTCAATTAACTCTATTTGTTCTTTGCTTGGATATATTCTAAATTTATATGCTTTATTCATAGTCTTTACCTACTTTCTTCTTTGATTTTCTATATATGTTTTTTACTAATATAATTGAATATTTCTTTCAGTCTTTCACTTATTCGATCATCTATTACTTTTCTTCGATATTTTGTAACTAAAACCAGATGATAATTTAGCAGGAATACTGAATGATTGTTGCTGTCTAATTTCATTGTTTCACCACTCTTTACTATTCTTAAGACTGATTATATATGTTCGTCATTATATTGTCAAATTTTTATTTAGACATCGAGTCTAAATAAAAATAATGCTTACATCTCCTACTTGTAGAAGATAGGAGATGTAAGCATTAGTGGTTAAAATGACTAAAACAGAAAAAATCAGAGTCAAAGTATGACTCTGATT
>NZ_DATHXO010000546.1:0-9146 GCF_035459645.1 Schnuerera sp. | reverse complement strand
AGAAAGAATTCAGATATTAATATATTATTATCTTTTATTGATTCAATAGTGTTTATAATAGATTTTTTAGAAGCGTAAATATCTTCTTTTGAAAATTCCCCATTTTTTATTTGATTTATTTGATTTCTAATGGCTATTATTATTTCTTCATAATTTTGAACTTTTATTTTGCTATCTATTAAAATAAATGATTTATATTTATGTACTTTAGAATCTATATTATAAACCAAATTTTTAGATTCTTTAAGATATTTATATAATTTAGAACCATTACCAACTCCTAATATTTGGTTGGCAACTAATAGTCCATAGTATAATGGATTTTCATAAAGTATTCCCGTTCTATATCCTATTACCAACCAGTTTTCATCTATATCCATATCCTCATAAATCATATTTTTAGTCTGTACCTTTCTAGTTATATTCTCCCTTTCTATTACATAAATATCATTTCTGTCAAATTTAAAAATATCTTTTATATAATCCTCTATATAATTTTCATATTGGCCAACATAAAATATTTCCATAGGGGCTTTAGATAATAATCTAAGATATTCTTTATGCAGCACATTGTTATCTATATCTTTTAAGTCTTCACTATAACCTAAAGGAGAAATACTATATCTTTCGTTTTTAAACATTTCTTCAATGCATCGATGATTAGAGTAATGTTTCATATCCTTTTTTCTCTTTTCCATTAAATCATTTAAATTTCTTTTACCATTTTCTACATGCTTGGATATAAATATACGATCTTCTAGATAGAGCTCAAATATTATCTGCTTTAAAAATATTATTGCATTCAAAAAATATTTTTGATCCTTTGCATTTATGTTTCTAGGTACTTCTATTGTTAACCTAATTACTTGTTTTTCTCCTTTTTTATTTACACTAGTGCTTAATTTAAGACCCTGCATTCCTTCTAATTTTTCATTTGTCTTTAAGTATGTATTCAATTCTTTAGTGCCCATTTTTAAAACCAATGGAAGCAAAGCATTAGCTGTCACTTGTTTTCTATCTAAAGGTAGTATGAAATAAACACTTAATGAATTGACTTTGGATTCCTCCTTACAAATTATGTTTAAATTTATGCCTTTACTAATATTAATCCTTTTAATCTCTAAATCCACACAATTAACCTCCTAATTCTTCTTATTTTATAATACCCAAATTAAAAATTAGTACTTATATAATTGATATAAATAAAAACCCAGTCATATGACGGGTTTTTGTTTATTCCTTCTTTAGTTTTTCGATTATCCTATTAATTTCCTTTACCTGATCATCATAAGGCTTACCATTCATTAAAGATAATATAATGTTTTCAATTTGATCAAATGTCTTTTTATTGTCTGTTATAAGCACCTGTCTTATCATGGTGTCATTTTCTAATATTGTCTTTATTACCATTTCTTTAATATCATCTGTTAGTTTAGTGCCATCTGCCATTTCCAGCCCCACTGCTACTACATCATTAAATATAATAGATGTAGCATTGTCTATGCCATATAAATTTACTACTAGATCGGAGATATTTTCTGATCTAATTAACAAATCCTGATCTTTGCCTCCTACATCCAAAGTTATTTCTTCATTATATTCATCTTTCTTATCCTCAACTATATTCTCTTTTTTAGTACAACCAACTATAACACTACTTAATATTAATATAATCAATAATAATTTTATTTTAAATAGACTTTCCTTATTCATATAGATTTTTCCTCCTCTCACAATATAGTTTTTCAATAAAGGAAAAATTTATTACAAAATTTAATTTATAAATTAAAAAAGGTCTAATTGAATATCCTATTAATTAAAACCTGGTTATAGTTGAATTGCAATATTATATAATATATAATAGTTCTTGTGCAAAGTTTATGGATTTTGAAAGGAAGATTTTAATGAAATTAGGAATTGTTGGATTACCAAATGTAGGAAAAAGTACTTTATTTAATGCACTAACATCTGCAAAAGCAGAAGCACAAAATTATCCCTTTTGTACTATAGAACCTAATATAGGTATAGTACCTGTTCCAGATACTAGGCTAGATTTATTGGCTAATTTAGTAAAACCAGAAAAAGTAGTTCCTGCTACTATAGAATTTTTTGATATAGCTGGTTTAGTAAAAGGTGCAAGTAAAGGTGAGGGATTAGGAAATAAGTTCTTATCACATATTAGAGAAGTAGAAGCAATAGTTCATGTAGTTAGATGTTTTGAAGATGAAAATGTAACTCATGTAGAAGGAAAAATCAGTCCAATTGATGATATTGAAATCATTAATTTAGAACTAATGCTTTCTGATTTAGAAATCATAAATAATAGGTTACAAAAAGTTGAAAAACTTGCTAAAGGAGATAAATCTTATAATAAGGAGTTTCAGTTGCTTAAAACTGTTAAAGACTCTATTGAAAAAGAACAACCTTTGAGAAGTATTTGTTTTTCACATGAAGAGATTAACTTGTTAAAAAGCTTTGGTTTATTATCTATAAAGCCTATATTGTACGTTTGTAATATATCTGAAGAAGATTTACTAAAGGATGAAGATAATAAATATGTAACATCAGTTAAAGAATATGCCTCAAAAGAAAATTCTGAAGTGATTGTAGTTTCAGCAAAGATCGAATCAGAAATATCCCTATTGGATAAAGAAGAGAAAAAAGAGTTTTTAGCTGAATTGGGTTTGGAAAGGCCAGGCTTGGATAAGTTAATAAATGCTAGTTATGATCTTTTAGGCTTAATGAGTTTCTTAACAGCAGGTCCAAAGGAAGTAAGAGCTTGGACTATTAAAAAGGGAACTAAAGCTCCAAAAGCAGCAGGAAAAATACATTCGGATATAGAAAAAGGATTTATTAGAGCAGAAATTATCAATTATAAAGATCTTCTAGATTGCGGTGGGACTACCCAAGCAAAAGAAAAAGGACTTGTACGATTAGAAGGAAAAGATTATATAATACAAGATGGAGATGTAGTCTTGTTTAGATTTAATGTGTAAAAATCAAGTGGTCAGCTAGACCACTTGATTTTTTTATATCATTATGTTTATATTTCATTATATTTTATAGTTTATTATTAAACTTGGGTCTAATACTCTAAATGTAAAAGATTCAGTGATGAAAAATCTTACCTTTTTATTATCATTATATTGATATCCTATTGATAGATCTTCTCCAATAGTTAGTTCTAAGTCTTCGTGATCGTATGGAAGCAATAACGCTCCATCTACAACATGACTATAAACTATTTTATGACCAAGAAGATCTTCTATACGCTTTTCCAATGGATATCCTGTTTCTTTAGAAATAATCCTTCTATAAGCTTCTTCTCCAACTATTAAAGCAAAAGGTCCTTCTTGATAAACTTCCTTAAGTTTTATCAAACCTTCTGTAATGGAATCCATAATGGAATTTGGATCATCCCCAAAAGTTAAGGTTTCTCCTTCAGCAGCATTAACTAACCCCTTAATATATGAATTTTTCAGTCCATTATATACTGCATTTTCTTCAAATAAAGCTATTTTTTTAGCTGCTTCCTCTAATGGTTCATAATCTATATCTTTTGCTCCTCGAGTTATATTATCTAACTCCCATCTATCCATTTCAAATTCAATTCTTGCTTCTGTTAAAGGCAATACTTTATAACTGCCATAGCAAAGATCTCCTTCTTCTTTTATTTCTCCTAATCGACCATCAGTTATTACATTGTAATCACGACCCTTAGGCCCTTCTACTTTAACTACTTTTCGTGCGGAAAGATAGGTTTTAAAAACTTCCATAAGTCTATCTTCTATTTCTTCCCAAGCTTCTTTAGTTATTGGTGCAAGTTCTCTATACAACATTATTATTTCACTCCCTTATTTTAGATCTCCAACATTCAATCCAGATTTTTCTTCAGTATCCTCTTCAGAATCTTTTCCCATTGCTGTTTCTTCAATACCAGCAATAGGTCCTTCAGTAAATAAGTAAGTTTTTAATTCTTCATCCCATACAGGCATATTCCTTCTAAGCCATTCTAATGTCATACATACATGTTCAATTTCTTCATCCCTATTATGGGCCATAATAGCTTTTAATTCTTCATCATTAGAAGCTACCACCCTTTGATTATACCAATCTACAGCTTCTACTTCTTCTTTTAGGCTGTTTAGCGCCCTAACTATATCTTTAGCCTTTTCATCTAATAACTCTACTGGTTCATGATATTGACTCATAAATTATCTCCTCCTACGATTTTTCTATTATATTAATTTTACCCATTAATGTTTAAAGTAATCATTGATTATATGTAATAAAATATCAATTTTATATAGTATAAAAAAATATAAAAAGCTAAGTAATTTCTTATCACTACTTAGCTTTTTGAAATAATTTTATTTTAACCCTTTAACTATATTTACAGAAGCGCTAGCTCCAATTCTTGAAGCCCCTGCTTCTATCATGGCAATAGCAGTTTCGTAATCTCTAACTCCTCCTGAAGCTTTAATTTGCAAATGTTCTCCTACAATACTTTTCATAAGTTTAACATCCTCTATGGTAGCACCACCAGTGCTAAAGCCAGTAGAAGTTTTCACAAAGTGAGCACCTGCTTCCTTAGATAATTGACAAGCTTTTACTTTTTCTTCTTCAGTTAATAAACAAGTTTCTATTATTACCTTTACGATTCCATTACCATTAACTGCATCTACTACTGACTTTATATCTTTCTTTACAAATTCAAAATCTTTATTCTTTAAAGCTCCTATATTTATTACCATATCTACTTCATCTGCTCCATCTTCAATAGCTTTAGTAGCTTCATAAGCTTTAACGCCTTTAGAACTTGCCCCTAAAGGAAATCCTATTACTGTTGCAATTTTAACCTCTGAATCCATTAAAATTTTTTTTGCCAATTTTACATAAAAAGGGTTAACACATACTGCTGCAAAACCATATTCTATTGCTTCATTACATAGATTTTTAATCATTTCTTCTGTAGCCTCTGGTTTTAACAATGTATGATCAATCATAGAAGCTATAGTTTTCATTAAATCACTCCTATTCTTTTATTAATTCCACCAACTCACCATTTTTTACTCCAGCAGCATTTCCTTCCTCTATATCCACATGCATTTCTAAAGCAAAATTATCCTTTACTCTTACTAAAACATTTTCAAATACTATAGACCTCATTCCTTCTGTCTTAACTTTGACTATATCTCCATCTTTGACTCCAAATTTCTTCCCATCTGATGTATGCATATGTATATGCCTTGCTGCAACTATTGTTCCGTTTTCTAAGTCGATCTCACCTTTTGGTCCAACGATTTTCACTCCTGGTGTTCCATCTATATCTCCTGAGTTCCTAACAACTGGTTTCACACCAAGTTTAAAAGCGTCAGAAATAGAAATTTCTACTTGAGTATTACTTCTAATAGGTCCCAAAACCCTAACTCCTTTAATAGTCCCTTTGGAACCGACAATATCTACCTTTTCATCACAAGCAAACTGACCTGGTTGAGATAGATCTTTTGTCCTAGTTAATTCATAATTTTCTCCAAATAAAATATTTAAGTCCTCTTGGCTTAAATGGATATGTCTATTAGATAATGCAATTGGTAATTTAAAACTCATATCAATTCCTCCCTTTAAAAGTAGTTTATCTTCCTTAATAATTATATTAGTTTGTAAATAAAAAATCAAACACCTAAGATGATAGCTGAAACAAAATATCGTAAAATTTTGGGAACGAAACTTTTACGCAATTATGCCCATTAATTTTTGATTCGCCCTCTGCTGTTGTAGCTGCAATAGATAAAGCCATAGCAATTCTATGATCATTATAAGAATTTAAATAAGCAGGTTTTAAAGCTTTAGTGCCTGCTATGGTCATACCATCAAACTGCTCTCGTATATTTGCTCCCATCTTCTTTAGTTCGCTAGATATTGCTCTTATCCTATTGCTTTCTTTGTATTTTAATTCCTCTGCCCCTTTAATAGTTGTTTCTCCTTCTGCTAAGGAAGCCGCTACAGCAATAGTAGGGATTTCATCTATTAAAGTCCCTATTATATCTTCATCTATTGTTATACCCTTTAATCTAGAATATCTCACATGAATATCAGCAATTGGTTCATTATTTATTTTTCTTTTATTGATGAGTTTTATATTTGCTCCCATCTTTTTGAGTACCTTTATTATTCCAGTCCTTGTAGGATTAATGCCTACATTTTTTATAAGTATATTGGAATCTTTTATTAAAGTAGCTGCAACCATAAAATAAGCTGCAGAAGATATATCCCCAGGAATATAAATATCTCTCCCTACTAAATGTCCATTTATATCCATGTATATTTTCTCTCTATTACTACATAAAGAATAGCCAAAATAATTCAACATCCTTTCTGTATGGTCCCTAGTAGTCCTTCCTTCATCAATACAAGTTTGACCTTCTGCATATAAACTAGCCAATAATATAGCAGATTTAACTTGGGCGCTAGCCATTGGTAATCGATATTTGATACCTTTTAACTTTTTCCCACTAGCTTTGATCTCTAAAGGAGCAAACCTATCTTCCCTTCCTTGTATATTTGCCCCCATTTTCCTTAGAGGTTTTATAATTCTGTCCATAGGTCTATTGTTTAATGAACTATCTCCTACTAAAGTAGTGTGAAAATTTTGGCCTACTAATATCCCACTTAAAAGCCTCATAGTAGTACCAGAATTACCACAATCAATTATAGAATTAGGCTTTCTAAGACCTTTGAGTCCTACACCTTCTATATTTACTTTTCCTCTTTCTATTTTTATATTTACTCCCATTTGTTCAAAAGCTTCTATGGTTCTTTTAACGTCTTCAGACGTTAAAATACCTGATACTGTAGTCATTCCCTCTGCTAAAGCCCCTATCATTATACTCCTATGGGAAATAGATTTATCCCCAGGAACTTCTATCTCTCCCTTTAAGCTGCCTCTTTTACCTTTTATAATCAAAACCATTCACCCTTTAAACTATTTATTATTATTTTCTTTTCAATATTACTATATATATCTACTCTTCCTTTATATATAGGTAAAACAAATACTATATCATTTCCCATATTTTTCTTATCATTCTTCATTATATTGAGTAAAATATTTATCTCCTCAACTTTAAATTTTATTGGAGATACTAATTTTTTTAAAACTTTAAATATTTTATTAAAATATTCATCATCAATTAATCCTAATTCTTTAGCAATATAAGACTCATATATCATTCCTAAAATTACTGCTTCTCCATGATTATATTTTGAAAATTTATAATAAGCTTCTATACTATGACCTACAGTATGTCCAAAGTTTAAAATCTTTCTAATACCTTTATCATACTTATCCTTGTTTACAATATCTCTTTTTATTGCTATTGATTTATTAATTATGTTTAACAGAATTCCTTTATCTTTCTCAAATATATTAGATATATTTGAACTAACAAATTCGAATAATTTATAATCTGATATTAGACCATATTTCAATATTTCACCAATTCCACAAGTAATATCTCTATTAGATAAGGTTTCTAAAAAGGTTATATCTATAATTACCATATTAGGAAAATAAAATGAACCTATAATATTTTTAAACCCACCATAATCTATGCCTACTTTCCCACCAACACTACTATCCACCTGTGCTAAAAGGGTTGTAGGTATTTGAATATAGTCTATACCTCTCTTAAATGAAGAAGCAACAAAACCTGCTATATCTCCTACTACACCTCCACCCAAACTAATAATCAATGTGTTCCTATCTATATTTTTCTCTATTAAATCATCATATATAGATAAAACAGTATCTATAGATTTGCTCTTTTCACCTGGTGGTAAAATATAACTATTAAAACTACACTCATTTATATTGTTATATAGATAATCAAAATAAAATTTATTGACATTTTTATCAGTTATAATATATAGGTTATTGATTTTTTTCTCTTTTAAATAGCTATTCAATAAGCCTAATATATTATCACCTATTTTTATATTCATGCTAATCACCTGTTTTTTAAACCTTCCATATAATTGTTAAAATTCATTTTCATTTCTTCAACACTATCCCCACCAAACTTTGAAACCATCTCATTAGCTAATACATAAGCAAGCATACTTTCAGCCACTATACTAGCGGATGGTACAGCGCAAACATCAGAACGTTCAAATTGGGCTAATGCCTCTTCTTTAGTCTCCATATCTATAGTGTTTAAGGGTTTTTTCAATGTGGGGATAGGTTTCATAACTGCTCTAAAAATTATATCTTCTCCGTTAGAAATTCCAGCCTCAATTCCTCCAGCATTATTGGTTTCTCTATAATATCCTTCTTCACCATAATAAATCTCATCATGAACTTGAGATCCTAATCTACTAGCAGTAGAAAAACCTAATCCAAACTCAATACCTTTTATACCTGGAATACTCATTATACTATAGGCAATTCTACCATCTAGCTTTTTATCCCAGTTTACATAACTACCCAATCCTATAGGTATATTAGTTCCAATCACCTCAATAACTCCCCCTAAAGTATCCCCTTCTTCTTTAGCTTTTTCTATTTTTTTTATTATCTTTTTTTCTGCCCTCTTGTCCAATATTCGAATAACAGACTCATCTGCTTTCAATAGTTCTTCTTTATCAATATTAAGATATATTTCGTCTGAAATTTTAATATTTCCAATCTCAATTATATGACTATATATATTAATATTAAATTCTTTCAATAATAATTTACATATACTACCTATTGCCACTCTCATAGCAGTTTCTCTAGCACTGGCTCTTTCTAATACATTTCTTCCACCTTTATGATTATATTTTAGTGTACCTGCTAAGTCTCCATGACCTGGTCTAGGTCTTGTTACCTCAACTAAATCTATATTAACTCCTTTGTTATCTATCTTAATGGATATAGGATTTCCTGTTGTATAGTCATTATTTATTCCTGAAATAATTTGAATTTTATCCCTTTCAATAGTCATTCTATTGCTTCGCCCATATCCTTTCTGCCTTCTACTAAGTTCATTGTTTATAAACTCTATATCAAAATACAAATTAGATGGAAATCCTTCCATTATACCTATTAATCCTTTACCATGAGATTCTCCAGCTGTTAAATATCTAATCATTTCATCACCTTC
>NZ_DATHXO010000545.1:0-1583 GCF_035459645.1 Schnuerera sp. | reverse complement strand
AATAATTATTATATATGCCTGTAATATTTTTGACTGGAAAAAATCGGTACAGATTTCTCTTATAGTTTTTCTATCTATTATTTTGAATTACGAAGAAGGAAGTAGATTGGATTATGCACTAAATAGAACCCTTGATACATTGATTGGATTAGTAATAGGCACTTTAATAAATTATTTTATTGTACCTCCCAAGTCAGAGGATAAAATAAAAGAATCTATTCATAATGTTTATTTGGAATTTAAAGATATGGTAAAATCCATAATGTGGGAAAGGGAAAATCCTTCCTTAGAAGATTTAAAAAAATACTTAAGTGATGTAGAAAAAAATTATAATACCCTTAAAAAGGATGTTAAACTAAATCTATATAAAACGGAAAATAATCAACATGACTATGACTGGATGTTTAATACTTTAGAAAATATATATAATCATTTGACTATCCTTTTTACCATAGAAAAAGTTCCTTTATTAACTGAAACAAACAAAAGTAATTTAGAAAATTTTTTTGATAAAAAAATACCTCTTTCATCTGGAAATAACTTAGATGAAATGGATTTAATTTATAATTTCCATTTGGAAAAATTATTAAACGGATTGAATACAATTGAAGATACACTATCGAATATCGATTATTAAGAATAAATTAAAACATTACTCTTTCCCTTTACTATACTAATAAAGGGAAAGAGTTTTTATTTAAAACTTACTATCATCTACAGAATCTAACCATTTCTTTATTGGTCCAACCACTTCTTTAATTGTACCATCGATAAATGGATTTTTTAGTCCAGCTAATTCTACTAGCTTTAAGAAAGGCTTGCTACCTCCTGCTTTGCATAATTTAATATAATTTTCCCAAGCCTTTTCCCTATTTTCATTCATCTTTATCCAAAATTGGAAAGCACAAACTTGGGCTAAAGTATAATCTATATAATAGAAAGGGTTTCCAAATATATGTCCTTGCCTAAACCAGTATCCTCCCCTATTCAATAGATCATTGTCCTCATAATCTCTAAAGGGCAGATATTTTTTCTCTATTTCCCTCCATTTAGCCTTTCTCTCTTCAGGAGTAATTTCTGGATTTTCATAGACAAAATGTTGATACTCGTCAACTGTGACTCCATAAGGGATAAAGCTAACAGCTCCACTTAAATGGCTGTATTTATATTTATCTACTTCTTCTTCAAAGAACAGTTCCATCCAAGGCCAAGTTATAAACTCCATACTCATTGAATGAATTTCACAAGCTTCCAATGTAGGAAAATTGTATTCCGGCACTTGATAGTCCCTACTTAAATAAGATTGAAATGCATGGCCTGCCTCATGGGTTAACACATCTACGTCACCGCTAGTACCATTGAAATTAGAAAATATAAATGGAGATTTATAATCAGGAATAAAAGTACAGTATCCTCCACTCATCTTGCCTTTTTTACTAACTAGATCTAATAATTCCCTTTCTACCATAAAAGTAAAGAATTCATCTGTTTCTTTTGACAGCTCTTTATACATTTTCTTTCCATTTTCCAATATCCACTCTGGTTCTCCCTTTGGTGTAGCATTGCCAGTTAAATATTCTAAA
>NZ_DATHXO010000544.1:0-2194 GCF_035459645.1 Schnuerera sp. | reverse complement strand
TCTAAGTCATATACTATAGTTATATCTTTACTATCTGCTTCCTTAAATCTTAATTGATTATCAAGAAAAGATAGTTTGACAATATTATCTAAATTATAATACCATCCTTTAATAAATATCCACATTATTTCTTAGTTGTAGTTTTACTTTTAGAAATTTGTTCTGAAGCCTTGTTATGCCTTATAGTTTCATCAACTTGTGTTTTCTTTATATTTATATCTTTTTCTTTTAAGGTTTTATCATCTTCTTGTTTCTTACGCTGTAACTCAAGCTTTTCCTGTTCAAGCGTATTATCCTCTTCAGGTTGTATACCTGCTATAATTAACTTAGTTTCGGCATCTTTATCTATTTTATAATATTCAAGATCTCTATCAGCTTGTTTATCCTGAAGTTCTGCCTGTTTCATAGCTTGTTGTGTTTCAAGTTTTCTACTCTCAAGCTCTTCATTACGCTGTTGCATCATAGCCTCTTCTTCTTCAATAAGTTTACTCATAGCAGTAATACTATCACTTCTAAGAACTTTAATTGGTAATGATATAGAACCACCATTCTGTACATAAGCGTGTGAAAGTTGCTCAATAGTTTGACGAATTTTCAAATCATCACTACTATCAGTAACAAAGATATCATATTCAGATGAGGCAAAGTCTTCACCATTAATATCCATAGTTACTCTTGACATATCGTCCATTATGAAAGCAAGCTTTTTGGATTTATTATGTTTCCATATTTGTTTAGCGGTATCAAGTAATGCAAGTAAAGCTCTTTTCTTAGTTTCATCATGAATAAAGAACCACTTCTCAGTAATATGGCTGGATTGTGTAACAGCCCTTTCAATACCTCCTACAGTCTCTCTATTATCTACCTGACCTTGCCGTTGTTGGTTAACACCAGCAATCTCGCCCATTTGTTTCTCAATATACTGCAACATAAGTAGTAACTGTTGTACATAATTAGATGCTCCTGCATCAATTACTCTTCCAGAAGTATTATTAATATTACCTGCAAGTTTGCCAGTAGCTGCGCCTTTTTTACCTTCATTGAAGTTATCAATAACAAGTTTACCAAGTACATCACCATAATACATCCACATATCCTCAGTCCAATCATCAGGTTTTTTAGATAAATCCCACTCCATCATTGGACCGTGATACCTTGCATAGAACAGTTCTACTCTACGCATATATACGTTATACAGATATTGATAAGGCTCCATTCTTGCCATTAAAGACTTGCCATAATCAGTACCTACGTAACCAAGAAAGCATTTACTGGGATTATCAAAATGACGCATTTGTATTTCTCTGGGTTGAGTTTTGATATAAATATCCTGACCTATACGAGTACCTTCATAAGCCTCATTAACCCAAATCCATTCTACAGATTCACCTAATTCTTTCTTTACCTTATAATTTTCAGATACGTATCTTTGTTCTTCATCTCCTGTAATTATATTAAAATAAGTAAGCTTGCCTATTTTACGCCTTCCCATCCACCTTACTCTAAGTACTCTCACATTACCCTCATAATCAAAAGGTAAGTTATACATACCTATAGCTATAAGGGAAGGATCATTACTATCAGAAGAAATACCACCTATCTGACTATTAGCTGAAAGTACAGGAAATGCATTTTGATGATTTAATACTCCACTTGAACTCTTTTGATTTAGACGTTCCATACCACCTTCAATCTCATCTATTTCTTCTGGTGATAAATAATTATAAAACTCATCAATAGTTTTACCTATAGGCTCATAAGAAGCTTCTATAATTATATCAGAATCTTCAATTTTATGAGAGTCCCCTTTTCTTACAAAATAAACATTCTTAGGATCACATTTAATTATTGCAGGTTCTCCACCAACATCATCTATTCTGTATATTTCTCTGCCTTTAACAAGACAATCTCTAAAGCCCTGAAAGAACTTCCTTTTCATATCTTGCTGTCTCCAAAGATATTCAAGAGTACGTGTAGCCCATAACTCATTTAAATCCTTGTATTCATATTTAAAATATTTGGAAATTTTTTGAATTTTATTTTGGGTATCCTCTTCATCAAAAGATTCATTTTGAATCTCTTCCATTACTATACGCATAATCTCTTCTTTAATAGCATCAGCTTGAATAGAGAATGCATCTTCATTTTTTGACATTACACGCCAGTCAAATTTTCTTTTAGATTCTTCACCTTG
>NZ_DATHXO010000543.1:0-2471 GCF_035459645.1 Schnuerera sp. | reverse complement strand
AATTCCTCCTTAATCTATGATACTTATATTTTATCATAAATTGAGGAATATGAAGACCAAAAAAGAAAAAAGCCCCCGAAGGGGCCTTCCCATCCGAAACGGATGTAAATAAACCGTTCAAAAGGGGTATTGGGAATAGAGATCTTATTTGAGGTTACCAGGGGGATAACCACTTTTAAATTATAGCAAATAACGACATAATTTGCAATACCTTTTTACAAAAATATATAAGTTTTTAAAAAGTAAGTATATATCAAATCAACTAAGCCTTTATTATAAGCTATAAATGCTATATAATTATTATTGAAATAAAGATGAAACTGGAGGGTTTAAAAATGGATGAAAAAATTTTGTTAACAGAAAAAAATTTAAAAGGAAATGGATTTCAAGTAAAAACTTTTGAAAGTAGTAAGGAAGCAAAAGAAGCATTAATGGAATCAATCTCTATAAATGAATCTATTGCCTTTGGTGGTTCCATGACATTATTAGAATTAGATATCTATGAAGAATTTAAGAGTAGAGGGAATGAAATATATTGGCATTGGAAAGGAGAAGATAAGAAAAAAGAATTATCAGAAGCTTATAATTCAAAGATTTATTTAACGAGTACTAATGCTCTTACATTAGATGGGAAGTTAGTCAATATGGATGGGACTGCTAATAGAGTATCCTCCATGTTTTATGGACATGAAAGGGTATATATAATAGCAGGAAGGAATAAAATATGTAAAGATTATGATTCAGCAAGGGAAAGAATTAGAAATATTGCAGCACCAAAAAATGCTCAAAGATTAAACATAAACACGCCTTGTAAATTTACAGGAAAATGTACTGACTGTGATTCTGCTGATAGAATATGTAATGTAGAAGTTATAATACATAAAAATCCATCAGGAGCCAATATTAATATATACTTAATTGATGAGGATTTAGGTTACTAATACTAGATGAGGTGATATTTTGAAGGTATACTTGGATAATTGCTCTACTACTAAACCAAGGGAAGAAGTTATAGATGCAATGGTACATGTTTTAAGAGATGAATATGGAAATCCATCATCTCTTCATAGAATGGGATTTAATGTAGAAAAAAACATA
This sequence comes from Schnuerera sp., assembly GCF_035459645.1. Classification (NCBI taxonomy): domain Bacteria; kingdom Bacillati; phylum Bacillota; class Tissierellia; order Tissierellales; family Tepidimicrobiaceae; genus Schnuerera; species Schnuerera sp. The sequence goes on along the minus strand of NZ_DATHXO010000543.1, from coordinate 1,373 downwards.
GAAAAGATAAGAAACAATATTGCAAATTATTTTAAAGTAAATAAAGATGAAATATATTTTACCTCTGGAGGAACAGAAAGCAATAATATAGCTATTCAAAGCATAATTAATAAATATAATAGAATAGGAAATCATATAATAGCTACAAAAATTGAACATCCATCAGTATTAAATGTTCTTAAAGATTATGAAGAAAAGGGTTATGAGGTTACGTATTTAGAAATAGATAATGAAGGATTAATTTCATTAGAGCAATTAGAAAAGAATATAAGAAAAAATACTATCCTTCTATGTATAATGCAAGTTAATAACGAAATAGGCAGTATACAACCTATTTGGGAAATTAAAAATATATTAAGAGAAAAAGGCTCAAAAGCTTTAATACATGTAGATGGAGTTCAAGCTTTTGGAAAAGTTCATATTGATCTAGCAGATTGGGAGATAGATACATTTTCTTTTAGTGGACATAAAATCTATGGACCAAAGGGAATTGGTGGATTATACGTAAATAAAAGCTTAAATCTAAATCCTATAATATTTGGTGGAAATCAAGAAAGAGGATTCCGTTCTGGAACAGAAAATGTCCCAGGCATAGTAGGACTAGGGAAAGCTGTAGAAATTATGGAAAACAACTTTAAAAAAGAACAAAACCATGTTAATGAGATTAAATCATATTTTATAAATAGATTGAAGAAGGAAATAGATTATATTCATTTTAATAGTCCAATGGAGGACAAAGCTTCACCATATATACTAAATGTTTCCTTTGAATATGTTAGGGGAGAGGTTTTACTACATTATCTAGAAGATAAAGGTATATTTGTATCTACTAGTTCTGCTTGCTCTTCAAAAGGAACGGAAAGAAGCCATGTACTTTCAGCTTTAGGTATTTCTCATAGGCAAATAGAAGGAGCTATCAGATTTTGTTTTTCTCATGAAAATACTAAAGAAGATATGGACTATACCATAAAAATATTAAAAAAATCTATAGAAGAAATTAGACAAATAACTATGAGGTGATTACAATGGATAGAGTTCTTAGTGTAAGTATTGGTGAAATAACTCTAAAAGGGAAAAACAGGAAGTACTTTGAAGATAAACTAATATCTAAAATGATAAGAGCTATTAAAGGCCTAGATTATACTAAAATTTATAAAGAACAAGGGAAAATATACATTGAAGCAAAAGAAGACAATTTTGAGTCTATGATAAACAAACTGAAGAAAGTATTTGGCACCGACGACCCCGAGGCGGTGCGCGCGGCGATGGCCGAGAAGCCGATTAACGACTTCTTCGCTCGCAATGGCCGTATTCGTGAAGATGGCCGCATGGTTCACGACATGTATCTGGTCCAGGTGAACACTCCGCAAGAG
>NZ_DATHXO010000542.1:0-3806 GCF_035459645.1 Schnuerera sp. | reverse complement strand
ATTAGACCAAAGAAAGGGGAAAATTAATGAATGTAAACGTGAATCCAAGTCCAAGTATGACTCTATTTAGCATCATCCAAATACTGACAATTGTTTTGAGTATAGTTAAAGAAGTTTTGATGATTTTCCTTCTTTATAAAGGAATTAAAGTGGCAAATGTATATATAAATAAAAATAACAAAATGGAACCAAAAACTATAAAAGCAGAAGAAAATACAATTGAAGATTTAGATAAATAATAAAGGTTAGGTTCAATTGAACCTAACCTTTATATCATTCATTCCATTTTAAAAATTTATTTTCCAAAATAGAAATCCCTTTATACATTAATGCTGAAATTAAGGCTAAAATGAACACACTCATCATTACTAAATCTAATTTAAATACTTGACCACCATATACTATTAGATAACCAATCCCTGCTTTGGATACTAGAAACTCACCTACAATCACACCTACCCATGATAGCCCAATATTTACCTTCAAAGTACTTATCATAGTAGGTATTGAATAAGGCAGTACTACTTTTTTGAGAATTTGAAATTTAGTGGCTCCAAAAGTTTGTAATAATTTTATTTTATCTTCATCTACAGAAATAAAACTGAAATACATATTCATAATAGTTATAACGATTGATACGGTAATAGCTGTAACTATGATTCCTGAATAACCTGCACCAACCCAGATAATTACAATAGGTGCCAATGCAGTTTTAGGCAAACTATTTAACACTACTAAATAAGGATCTAAAACTTTTGCCCAAAAATCAGACCACCATAGACCTATCGCAATAATTATGCCTAGCAGGGTACCTGCAGAGAAACCAACTATGGTTTCAAACAGAGAAATTCCTACATGATAGAATAGGTTTCCATCTTTGGCATATTGCAAGAATAATTTCCAAACTCCCGAAGGATAACTTGTTAAAAAAGAGTCTATCCAATTAAATCTAGCTGCTATTTCCCATAAAAACAAACCCAATACTAAGATGGTTATCTGTGCAACAAAGATACTTCTTTTCCTTTTTCTATTTTTTTTCAAGTAATTTATATGTTCATTAGACATTGGATTATTAGACATGAACATCAAGCTCCTTCCATATTTTGTTAAAGTAATATCTAAATTCAGGAGCTTCACGACATTTAATTGGGCTCCATGTTCCACCAGGGCAAGATAGTTCTATTTTTATTATATCTCTAATATTGGCTGGTCTATTGGTTAGTACAACTATTCTATGGGACAAGGATATTGCTTCAGCAATGTCATGGGTTACTAAAAGAGCTGTTTTTTTCTCATTTTTTAAGATTAGACCAATTTCATCAGATATTGCTAACCTTGTCTGATAATCTAATGCAGAAAAAGGCTCGTCTAGTAGAAGTAAATTAGGTTCTGCAATCAAAGTTCTAATTAGAGCAGCTCTTTGTCTCATACCTCCAGATAATTGTCTAGGATAATTATTTTTAAAATCTCCTAGCCCATAGGTATCAAGTAGTTTTTCTGCAGTCTTAATAGCTTTTTTTTCTACTTTACCGTGTATCTCAAGACCTAATAATACATTCTGTAATATAGTCCTCCATTCAAACAAATGATCTCTTTGAAACATATAGCCTATATCTTTTGTTGGCTCTGTGACCTTATTTCCATTAACTAAAACCTTCCCCGTAGAAGGTTTGATTAAACCGGCGATTATTGAAAGTAAAGTGGATTTACCACAGCCACTAGGGCCTACAATACCCACTATTTCTCCTTCATACACTTTAAAATCTATGTTTTCAAGGGCTTTTGTTTCACCATTGAATGTATGATAGGTCATACCAATATTTCTTATTTCTACTATTGTTTTTTTATCCATAAGCAACTCTCCCTTATAGGCATATGATACTTTATATTATTCATAAAAAATTATAATGTGAATATACACTAAAGATTTTAGGTCAAATTTGGGAAATCATGATATAATAATAAAAGCTAATTAAAGAAGGAGTGATATATTTTGCATCAATACAAAGGAAAATTAATAGTTCATACGGGTTCGATGTTTTCAGGGAAAACATCGAGTTTAGAAAAAGATGTTAAAAGATTTAATATAGCAAAATACAAAACAATAGCTTTTAAACCTGCTATTGATAGTAGATATAGAAGAAGTGAAATTGTAACCCATGATTTAACTTCTATGAATGCCATTTTAGTAAAAGATATTCACGAGTTAATAGAGTATTGTAATGAATTGAAACCTGATGTTATAGCTATAGATGAGGTTCAATTTCTTGGAGGCGAAGTAGAGGATATTATTAGAGGTATTAATGAATTACTTGAGAAGGATTTTACTATAATTGTAGCAGGGCTAGACATGGATTTTACAGGAACACCATTTGAAACAGTAAAGGAGCTAATGCCTATTGCAGATTATCTTTATAAGCACCATGCTGTTTGTGTAAAATGTGGAAGCGATGGATGGGTTAGCCATAGAAAATCCAAAGATCAGGAAAGGATAAAAATAGGAGCTTCAGATGAATACGAGCCTTTATGTAGAAAATGCTTTTTAGAAGAAAATAAAAATTTAAATGATTAATAGGGGGATTCATATGGAAAATTATATTTTATTTCAGCCATCAGTTAAACCTTTACATAAGGAAGACAAAGAAGATTTTTGGTTTTTATTTAAAGAGAATAAACTAATGGTTTGTAAAAAAGATGGAGAATTTTTAATTCCTAGACAAAAGGATATAGTTGATTTAAATATAAGTATATATAATATTCAATGTATGGGGGCATATATTGGGTATAATTGTCATTGTGGTGAATTTATTGATTTTATAGAAGATGAAAACATTAATTTTATAGATTTAAAAACTTTCTCTAGAATAGTTGATGAAGAAATATACCTTATAGCTTCAAAGGCAAATTTATTATTAAATTGGCTAAAATTGAACCAACATTGTGGTAAATGTGGAGCTAAAATGTATATAAAGGATAGTAAGTTTGAAAGAGCAATGGTATGCTCTAACTGTGGAAATACTACTTGGCCAAGAACTTCACCAGCAGTCATTGTGGCGGTTACTAAAGGAGATAGGTTACTACTTGCACGGAATAAGCAGTTTCCAAACAGAAGGTTTAGCGTTATTGCTGGTTTTGTAGAATATGGTGAAACCTTCGAAGAATGTGTAAAGAGAGAGGTATTTGAAGAAGTAGGAATAAAGGTAAAGAATATAGAATATTTTGGATCTCAACCTTGGCCTTATCCTAATTCTATGATGATAGGATTTACAGCAGAGTATTTAGATGGGGATATTAAGGTAGATGGAAAAGAAATAGTAGAAGCAGATTGGTTTTCTAAAGATGAGATACCAGGAATGGTTAACAAATCCGTAAGTATAGGTTCTCAGCTAATTGAATGGTTTCTAGAGAATCAATGAGTATAATTATATTCATGATCATTTATATCTTTTTGATATGAAACAAGGTAGCAAAAATTATAATCTGATGTTTAAGGGGGAAGAAAATGGACAAACCAGTTAAAAAGCTCCTTTTTGGTGACTTATATAATATTGAGGAATATGAGGAGTTTTTTGCAGAAATGTCAAGGCAAGGGCTTCATCTTCAAAAGCTAGGGACATTTTTTGCATATTTTAAAGAGGATAAGCCCAGACATTTAAATTATAGAATAGATATAGTTAAAAAAGATGATAAAGATATAAAAGATGAAAGGATCAAAAAACATAAAAATAATGGATGGAATTTTATCTGTGAAAATGATATATTTTTAATATTTTCTTCACCAGTAGAATCTGGTTTAAAGGAATTAT
>NZ_DATHXO010000541.1:0-8648 GCF_035459645.1 Schnuerera sp. | reverse complement strand
GAATTTAAATAAGTTTCCAGAAAACCTTAGTATAGGATTAGGTATATATGTGGAGAGAGTTGTTTCTTGGTTAACAGAAAGTTTCCAAGGTTTTTTTGATGGTTTAGCTAGAGGAATAAACTGGATTGTTTCTAGTATAAGAAATATTTTAGCTTTTATTCCTTGGTTTATATTTATTTTATTAATATTTTTACTTGGGTGGAGATCTATTAATTGGAAAACAGGAATCATGTTTTCGATTATGATTTTTGTAATTGGGATGTTAGGTCTTTGGGATGATATGATATTTACTCTATCAATAGTATTAACAGGTGTTTTAATAGCTATAATATTAGGTATACCTTTAGGGATATATATGGCTAATAGTGATAGGTTAGAAGCTTTTATAAAACCTTTATTAGACGGAGCACAGACTATGCCTAGTTTTGTACATCTCATACCTGCAATGATATTCTTTGGATTAGGAACTGTACCTGCAGTATTTGCAACTATTATATATTCTGTTGCGCCATGTATAAGGCTAACTAATCTAGGGATTAGGAGAGTGCCGAAAGAAATGAGAGAAGCTGCATATTCTTATGGTTCATCACGTTGGCAAGTATTAACTAAAGTGGAGCTTCCTCAAGCAATGCCAACTATTATGGCAGGTATAAATCAAACTACAATGGCAGCTATGTCCATGGTAGTAATATCTTCAATGGTTGGGGCAAAAGGCCTTGGAGAAAGCGTATTAATAGCTATAAATAGAACTGATATTGCAATGGGTTTTGATGCAGGAATAAGTATAGTATTTTTAGCTATTATAATCGATAGAATTACACAAAAAATATCTAATAGCAGTCAAAATCTTTAGATGGTAATGGAGGTGATAAGATGTCAGAACAAATTGTGGTAAATAATTTAGTTAAAATTTTTGGGAATAGACCAAAACTAGCAATGGAAAAATTAAAACAAGGTTGGTCTAAAAATGAGATATTAGACAAAATAGGCCAAACTGTTGGAGTAAACAATGTTAGTTTCTCTGTAAAAAAGGGCGAAATATTTGTTATAATTGGTTTATCAGGTAGTGGTAAATCTACATTAATAAGATGCCTTAATCTATTAAACAAACCTACATCAGGAGAAATAATTGTTGATGGTGAAAATATCGTTAAATATGACAAGGAAGAGTTAAGAGAGTTTAGACAAGAGAAAATGGCTATGGTATTTCAACATTTTGGGCTTTTTACCCATAGAACTATATTAGGTAATGTAGAATATGGACTAGAAATAAAAAATATTGATAAAGATAAAAGAAGAAAAATAGCGTTGAAAGCAATAGAAGAGGTAGGACTTAAGGGTTGGGAAGATAAAATGCCCAATGAGCTCAGTGGAGGAATGCAACAAAGGGTAGGATTATCTAGAGCTCTTGCTAATGATCCTGATATTCTTCTTATGGATGAACCTTTTAGTGCACTTGATCCTCTAACAAGAAGAGATATGCAATTAGAATTATTAGATTTACAATCAAAACTAAATAAAACGATTATCTTTATTACCCATGATATTAATGAAGCTTTTAAGTTAGGGGATAGGGTTGCTGTTATGAGAGGTGGATCTATAGTTCAAATAGGAACTCCAGAAGAAATATTAAACAATCCTTCTAATGAATATATAGAGGATTTTGTAAAAGATATTGATCGTACTAAAGTAGTTCAAGCAAAGGATATAATGAAAAGACCAAATGCTATAGTATCATTAAAAGATGGAGTAAGGGTTGCTATAAAAGAAATGCAATCAAATGATATATCTAGTGTATTTGTAGTCGATAAAGATAGAAGAATACAAGGAATTGTTACTATAGATGATTGTATAGACGCTGCAAAAAATGATAAATCTTCTTTAAAAGAAATTTTAAAACATGATTATTATACTACTACAGAAGATAGATTTATAGAAGATTTAATCGACAAAGGAGCAAAGACCAAATATCCTATAGTAGTAGTGAATGATGATAAAAAGGTTTTAGGTATAATTGTACGTACATCCATATTAACAGGTCTTTTAAAAAATGGAGAATAAATAACTACTTGAATATTTATTAATTATTAGATATACTATATACGTAAACAATTTAATTATTACAAAAATCGAACAAATATAAATGGCAGAGTAGGTAGTTTGCGTAAAGTGTTAGAGGATGGGACGTTGCCTCTAAACGAAGAGCTTTTGGCTTGCGTTAAACTATCGCGTTCGCTGACACATCCTGAATGGTCTGCTTTCTTGGTGTGGCAGTTCTGTCATATCACTTAGGAAAGGAGGCTATTTTTATGAAAAAATTAGATTCTAAAAATATTGCCTACTATGCTTTGTTGATTGCGCTAAACGTTGTATTGACAAGAGTAGGCAGTATTAGAATAGGCGGTGGAGGGACTGAAATTGTTAGAATAGGTTTTGGAGGCTTTCCAGTAATTTTTGCTGGAATAGTTTTTGGCCCTTTAGCTGGAGGTATTGTAGGGGCAGTTGGTGATATTGTAGGTATGGTAATTAGCCCTATGGGACCATATTTACCTCATTTTACTTTAACTGCTGCTTTGACAGGAGTCATACCTGGGCTTATTATGTTAAGGTGTAAAGAAAAAGGATGTAGAACTTCCTTTTGGAAGCTTTTATTAGCAATAGGAATAGGACAAGTTACAACCTCTATAGTATTGTGGGCTTACTTTATGAAAATATTATTCGATATACCACTAATAACTATTCTTCCAGGCAGGGTAATAAGTCAATTAGTTAATATACCATTATATGCGTATATGGCTAAGGTACTTATAAGCAGACTCCCTGTAGTTTTAGATACCAATTAAAATAAAAACCACTGCCAGTATATGGCAATGGTTTTGTATTATTTGGATTAATGGGATATAATATAAATTAGAGGCGTTTTTAAGGGGAGACGTCTTTTGTTATTATGTATCATAAAACAAAGGAGATGTTTATTTGTGAAAGTGGCTATAGTTACCGATAAGCCTAGATTTCAAATATTACCTACAGAGGAAGGGATAATGGAAGATAAACAAAAGAGAAAGACTATAAAAGATATTAAGGAAGTACTTTCTAAAAAATATAATTGTATTGATCTAATATTTGATGAAACTTTAATTTCTAAGTTAAAAAAGGAAAAAGTAGATTTAGTTTTTAATTTATGCAATGGAATCAATGGAGATTCAAGACTTTCCCAATTACCAGCTGTTCTAGAATTTGCCGGTATTCCATATACTGGCTCTTCACCACTGGGGCACGGCCTAGCTTATAATAAAATTTACTCATGTAAATTGTTTCAAGGAATAAAAATTCCTACTCCAAAATTTACTTATATTTATAATATAAATGAAGTAAAAAATATAAATATTACTTATCCTGTTATAGTAAAACCTAAAGATGAAGGTTCTAGTAGGGGCATACATGAAAATAGTCTTGTTTTTAATGAAGATGAATTGGTAAAGAAGTTAAAAAATGATTTAGAACTTTATAATCCTCCAATTATGATAACTGAATATATAGAGGGCAGAGAATTTACAGTAGGAGTCTTAGGCAATGGGAAAAATGTAACAGTACTTCCAATTTTAGAAGTGGATTTTTCAGAGCTTCCAAAACATTTAAATAATATTTATAGTTTTGAAGTAAAATTCCATTATGGGGATAAGACTATATTTCATGTACCTGCTAAAATAAAGAAAGAAACGAAAAAGGTAATAGAAAAATTAGCAATAAAAGCATATAATATTTTAGGTATGAGAGATTATGCAAGGGTAGATATAAGGTTAAGAAATGAAATACCTTATGTATTAGAAATAAATTCTTTACCTGGGCTTATGAAAGGGCATAGTGATTTAACTAAAATGGCTGAAGCATCAAAGTTAGGTTATGAAAAGCTAATTATGAAAATTGTCGATAATGCAATTAATAGATATTATTCAGACGACAAATTAAACAATAAGATAGTTTAATAAAATAATCTCCAAGGTATCATTACCTTGGAGATTATTTTATTAGTATGCTAGAAAAGATCTTTTCATCTGTTCATAAGGTCTAATTCCTACCATTTTATGTTCATCATTGATAATAAAAGTAGGGGTACCCTCAACTTCAAATTTATCGATTAACTTTTTAGCAATTTCTAGGTTTTTTTCATATTCACCAGAATCAATAAGTTTATTCATTTTTTCAACATTGAGTCCAGTTTGTTTAGCAATATCATCAAGAATATCTTTATCTCCAATATTTTTTAAATCTGTGAAATACGCTTTAAATGTTTTTTTAGAAAACTCATCATACTTACCTATAGATTTGGCATATTCTCCTGCTAACAGGGCTCTATGGGTATTATAGTCTTTTTCTTGAATTTTGTATTCAATACCATATTCAGTTCCTAATTTGGTTAACATTTCATACATTTTTTCTGCATAGATCTTTGGATGTTTTCCCTCTACACTTTTACCTTCCAAAGGAATATCTGGATGCATTTCATAAGGAATCCATTCTACATTAAATTCTACACCGTCTTTTTTTAATTTATCAAAAATACCCGTAGCTATAAAACAGAAAGGACATGCATAATCTGAAAAAATTTTTAAATTTAGCAATTTAAATCACCCCATATTTTGTTATTAGAAGTATATATACCCAAAAATTAATAGAAAAAAATATCATATAAACTAATTTATTTATGGGGCTAATAGTTATTTACGTTTAAGATTTGTTATTTTTTCTCTTGGTAATAGTTCTTCATAAGAATAATCAAAGTCTGTAAATGTTCCATCTCTTCTCATTACAGGGTGAAAATTTCTAGATTTAATGGCTTCTACAAAGTCCTTACTATCTCTTATAGTATCGTAAAACTTAGTTGCATATTTACCAATTCTATCCATTACATGGGCATCGCTAGCACCTAAAGAGGGCAAACCTAGTTGGGTAGCTGTTGCATAGGCATATAGGTTATGGTAAGAGTAAGTGCTTCCGTTAAAGGATTCAACACCGTCTAATATATCAGCTACTTCATGTAGATGACCTTCTAATCCTCTATTGTTATTTCTAAAAGGATGAGCAGCAATGGCTACTCCACCATGTTTTTTCACCAATCTAAGAAGTTCTTCAGCATGCATCTTTTCCTTTGGAATATCTTTTAGGCCAAAAACTAATATATCTCCTTGATGGGTAAGGATTTCAGCGCCAACTATTACTAATACTCCGTTAATCTTTACAGAATCACCTAGATCGTTTCTTAAATCGTTATTATCATGGTTTGTCATACATATTCCATCAAGGCCTATAAGCTTTGCCATATCTATGGCTTTTTTTAAATCAATAAAGCTGTCTGATGAATATTTGTTTTCATGTATATGAGTATCTATTATCATTATTATTTTGCCTCCATTTTTAATACTAATTAAATCATACCATAAAACCAGTTATAATAATCTAGTATAGATAAAAACTATAATTCAACGGCAACTATAATATATTTTAATGAAGGATTTATTCACACAATATTATGTTATAATGTTTGAGGAAATATCGAAACGGAGGGAAAAACATGAAAAAAACTAGTAAAATACTTATTTTGTTATTAATTTTTTCAATGATTTTATCACTGGCTGCTTGTAAAAAAACAGAGACACCTGATGATGAAGGAGAAGTACAAGAAGAAACAGCTAATGATGAGGAAAATACTGATTTAGAAGGTACGACCTTAAACATTGTAGCTACTTCTGAGTCTTATAAGGAATTTTTTGATAAATTCACTGATGAGACTGGAATTAAAGTAGAGTTTATATCCATGTCATCTGGAGAACTTTTATCAAGAGTAAGAGCAGAGGAAGGAAAGCCTATGGCTGATGTATGGTTTGGTGGAGGCTTAGATGCTTTTATGCAAGCTAAAGAAGAAGGCTTACTTGAATCCTATATATCAAAGGAATCTGAAGACATACCTGCGGAGTTTAAAGACCCTGAAGGGTATTGGATTGGAAAAGGTCTTACTATTGTAGGGCTACTAGTTAACAAGGATATTTTAGAAGAAAATAATCTATCTATGCCAACTAGCTGGAAAGATTTGACCAACCCAGTTTATAAAGATGAAATAATAATGTCTAATCCAGCTATTTCAGGAACAAACTATGCAGCAGTAAATGGACTATTGCAAATGATGGGAGAAGAAGAAGGATGGAAGTTTTTTGAAGAATTAGATAAGAATATCCCTTATTATGCTAAGAGAGGCAAGGACCCTCAGTTGAAGACTATGGAAGGAGAATTTGCTATAGGAATTATTCCTGCTGATAAATCAGCTTTTGACCTTCAAGAAGAGCAGAATGTTGAAGTAGTTTTCCCAGAAGATGGTATACCATGGGTACCTGAAGGGGTTGCCATATTCAAAAATAGTCAAAATTTAGAAGGAGCCAAGGCTTTTATAGATTTTATGCTTTCCAAAGAAAATCAACAAATTCTTGCACAAATAGATGGAAAAGATGGGGCTCAAATGGTTAAACCAGGGGTAGAAGGCTATGATTTAGGTGTACCAGAAGAAAGATTTATTAAACAGAATTTATCTTCCTTTGGTAAGGATAGGGAGCCAATACTAGAAAAATGGTCAGAACTTGTAGGTGATAAATAATATGAAAATAGAAAAAAACAGGGTATCTAGTAAAATAGGTACCCCTTTTTTAAATTTTATTGATAAACTGATACTTACGATAATCATATTTCTTGTTATAATATTTGTTTTTTTCCCAATGGTATCAGTGATTAGCAAAAGCTTTATTGTTGATGGAGAGTTTACATTGGATATTTATAAGAGCTTATTAAATAAAAACATAATATTACTTAAAAATAGCCTTTTTGTTGCAATATTGACTACTATAATATCTACTGTTTTGTCCATAGCTGTTTCTATATATATTAGCTTTACTAATAGTAAGTATAAAAAAATACTTACTACAATTTTAATGTTGACTATGATATCACCTCCATTTGTTTCTTCCTTAGCCTATATATCTTTATTTGGTAGGCGAGGCTTTATTACTCATAATATATTAGGGTTTACTGCTAATACCTATGGGTGGCAAGGAATAGTAGCTATGCAATCTCTAGGATTTACGTCACTTAATGCTTTAATGTTAATTGGAGTTATTAATGGCATAGATAAAAGTTTATTCAATAGTTCATTAGATTTAGGAGGAAATTCATCCTATACCATTACAAAGATTCTTATACCCTTGATGAGGCCAGGGATTATTGTAGTTGGGTTGCTTACTTTTGTTAGATCCTTAGCAGATTTTAGTACGCCGATTATTATAGGGGGTTCCTTTAATGTATTAGCTACTCAGGCATATTTAAATGTAGTAGCCTATTCAGACTTACCTATGGCTGCAGCTATTAGTATATTATTATTTATACCTGCTATTATAGCTTTTATTTTATATAGAATATTTTTAAAGGATTCAAATATTATAACAGGAACTAATTTTCGAGAAGAATCTGATGAAACTATACTCAGAATAGAAGGATTTTTTCCTAGGTTACTACAGATAATATCATATTTGTTCTTAACTATGATGATTTTGCAGTATCTATCCATCTTTATTTCTGCTATGACAAAACAAAGATTTGGAACCATGTATTTTACTTTTGATAATATAAAAGAATCTAAAAATTATATTTCGGGAAGTTTTTTAAGAAGTATTCTATATTCTTTGATTACTGGTGTTGTTGGAAGTATTATAGGCTTCTTAATATCCTATTATTTAGAAATTAGAAAGATTAAAGGAATGAAGATTATAGACTTTATTTCTACAATGCCTTATATTATTCCAGGAACATTTTTTGGATTAGGATATATTTTAGCTTTTAATAAATATCCACTAGAACTTACAGGAACTGGTTTAATAGTGATACTGAATTGTATTTTTAAACAGCTACCATTACCTACAAAGGCTAGTAGTGCAGTTATCTCCCAAATAAACCCTCAAGTAACAGAAGCTTGTAAGGATTTAGGAGCTCATGATTTATATATATTAAAAGATGTAATAACTCCTATGTCAAAATCAGCATTTTTAATATCTTTTGTCAACAACTTTACTGCAACTATGACTACTATAGGCTCGATAATATTTTTAGTGTATCCTGGGAAGAAACTTGCTACTCTTGTAATGTTTGATGCTATACAAAGTGGTAAGTATAGGATAGGATCGGTAATTGCCTGTATGCTAATTCTTATTACTTTAGTTGTAAATATTATCTTTTCAAAATTCTTGTTGGAGGAAAAAAATGTTTATTAAGGTAGATAATTTAACTAAAAAATTTGGTGATTTAACGGCAGTAGATAATCTAAGTTTTGAAGTAAATAAAAGTGAACTTGTATGTGTATTAGGACCTAGTGGATGTGGAAAGACTACTGTTTTAAAGACTATTGGTGGTTTTTTAAAACCGGAAGTTGGTAAAATATACATTGATGGCGAAGATATAACGCATCTATATCCAGAAAAACGGCCTGTATCTACTGTATTTCAATCTTATGCGCTTTTTCCACATATGACGGTAATACAAAATGTTGTTTATGGATTAAAGTTTAGAGGTTTTTCTAAACAAACAGCTTTAATTAAAGGAGAAGAATATTT
>NZ_DATHXO010000540.1:0-8619 GCF_035459645.1 Schnuerera sp. | reverse complement strand
CTCATTTACCATATTCTCATAAATATTCTTTCCATTAGATTCTTTATATCCTTCAGCTAAGTGGGGCCAATTATAAGTACCATCTGGATTGAAAGGATCTGTATAGGTTTCAGGGTCTGCATAATCCGGCCCCCAGTTGCATTCTAAGAATGCATAATTTCCAGATCTCCTTACTTCTTGTAAGAAACCAGTTGGTGGTTTAGGATCTATTATTATATCTATATAATCTGTTCCTAATAAGTTTTCCATTTGTTGTTCTATTACTTGCGCTCTATTAGCCCAATCGCTTGAACCAGTATTATAAGGCATTAAAACCTTTATTGGGAATGTAGCTTCATCTTGTAGGTCCTTTAAGGCCTTTTCTTTATATTCTAAGGCCAACTTTTCATTGAAAAAGTCATTATTGGTAAATTCAGCCAGACCTTCTAATTGTGTATAATCAACGCCATCTAAATCAACAAAGTTCTTAGGTGTTACAGTATTGCTTATTCTCTTTTCAGGATCATATGGTTCTGCTGTTAGCATAGCTGCTTTTCTATCTAAAGCATGGAATAATGATTTACGGAAATCTTTATTATTTACTACTATTTTCCAATTATCTGGTTCATACTCTTCAGGAAACTGAGGGTCAAAATTTAGGCAGTAAAAGTAAGTATAAAATCCTGTTCGATTTGGACGAATGAGTGCTTCCTTTTCTGGATCTTTCATCCATTCATCTAAAATATCAGCAGGGATTGCTGTATAATCTATCTCTCCACGTAAAAATAGTTCTGGAGCTAAGGTACCAGCTTCTTTATTATAGGTATGGATTATTTTTTCAATGTGTATATTTTCTTTATCCCAATACTTATCATTGGCAACAAGAACCCTTCTATTTTGTGGTTCAAAAGTTTCCATTATATAAGCTCCATTGTATAAAAAGTTTATATTATCGGTACCAAATCTGTCCCCAACCTCTTCTAAAAATTGTCCATTTGCTGGAAAAAAGCATACATAAGTAAGCATAGATAAAAAATAGGGTGTAGGAGTTTTAAGAGTATACTCTAATGTATATTCATCTAAGGCCTTTACTCCTACCTGTTCAAAATCTGTTATATCTCCGCTGTAATATTCTTCAGCATTTTTTATAACACTATAAGCTATATTAGCAGTTTTAGATTCATTAGTTGGATTCAATATATACTTCATAGCGTCAACAAAATCCTGAGCTACAACTTCTGCATATTCTTCTCCATCATAAGTTAACCATTTGACCCCTTCTCTTATTTTAAAGGTCCAAACTAAATTATCATCTGATAAATTCCACTCCGTTGCAAGTCCTGGTTGTACTACTCCATATCTGTCATAATCGATTAAAGTATCTACTAAGTTTGCAGCTATGGCAAATTCATTTGTAGTTGAAGTAACTAAATAGTTTAATGTAGTAATTTCTCCAGAATAAACCGTATTATATTCTTGGACTGCAGCTACATTATCCCCCGATGTTTTCTTCCCTCCAGATGAGCACCCTGTTATAATTATTAGCAATGCCATAGTTAAAGCTAATAATCTTTTCATAATCTCCCTCCTCAAATAATACTATTAATAGAAGACAAAATTATTAATATTCCCTCCTTCCCTATAATCCTAATTAATAAGCTTTATGCATAATATAAAATTATATTTATATTAATTATGGCAAAAAACATGCCACTTTTTTTATAATCTCTATCTCCCTTCCAAACATTGCTTATCATTCCATTTGATTTTTTTGATTAATTTAAATTTTCCGAATATTAGGAATTTAGTAAAACATCTATTTCTGCATCATCCTTATCCTACATTAATAGAGGACCATTTTTATGTTTTCCCAACAATAGGAGGCTTTCCTATTGTTGGGAAAGATTTGCTGTTAAATATTGTATCTTTTTAGTTTTTCATAGAAAGTTGTTTTACTAATCTTTAGTGCTTCCATAGCTTTTTTCTTATTACCTTTATAAAAACTTAAAGCTCTTTTAATTGCATTTTTTTCACAAAGAGCAACAGTTTCTTTTAATGGAGTTATATCTTTATTTCTAGATTTTTCTTCTTTAATATCTAAGGTAATATGTTTAGACAGAATTGTATTGTTTTCAGATAGGTTTATGGATCTTTCCAATATATTTTCTAATTCTCTTACATTTCCAGGCCAACTATGCCTAGTTAAAAGATTTAAGGCTTCTGCTGAAATTCTCTTGGTCTCTATTCCAATGTCTTTACATATTTTTGGTAGCAATACATCTACCAAAGAATAGATATCTTCGATTCTTTCCCTTAATGGTGGTATCCATATGGGAAATACATTTATTCTATAATAGAGATCTTCTCTAAATCTTCCTTCTGATATTTCCTTTTCCAAATTCTTATTGGTTGCTGCAATAATTCTTAAACTTACTTCAATTTTTTCCATACCTCCTACCCTATAGAAACTTTTTTCTTGAAGGACTTGAAGTAGTTTTACTTGTAAGTTCAGTGGTATATCTCCTAATTCATCTAAAAATATAGTCCCTCCATTGGCCATTTCAAAAAAACCAATTTTCCCTTCTTTATTAGCTCCAGTAAAAGCTCCCTTTTCATATCCAAATAACTCTGATTCTAATAAAGTTGTAGGTATTGCTCCACAATTTACGTGAATAAAAGGCTTATCTTTGAATCTACTATTTTCATGTATTCCTTTAGCCAGTATTGTTTTTCCAGTACCACTTTCACCTAATATTAAAGTAGTAGAATTAGTCCTTGAAGCTTTCAAAGCCAATCTTTTAACATGATATATTTCTTTGCTTTCACCAATTATATTTGGAAATACCCTTTTTAAGATCTTTTCTTCTTTTAGCTTACCTTCTATTTTTTCTAAATAAAGTAAGGCGTCATCTCTCTCCCTAATTATCTTTTTAATTTCAGAAATATCCTCTACTTTTAATGCTGCACCTACTCTTATTCCATCTTTATCTACAGGAATCAAAGTGCACATGGTGGGAATTCCATTGATTTCTTTGAATTCATCTATATAATTAATATTTTCGCCTTTTGCTACTTTATAGAATTCTTTTATTGTGGAACTTCCCTTGTGGATATCAAATATATCTTTGCCAATTGTATTTAAGATATTGGAGTTCTCACCCTTGCCACGATAATTACAACCCTTTAACAGATCGTTTATACTTTCACCTCTAGCTGTATATCCTTGTGCCTGATAGAATTTCATTTTTTTAGTGTCCTTATCTAAAACTACCATATGCCCAATAGCGTTTATATAGTTCATTGAAAATTTCTCATTATCCACTTCAATTGTTATTATCTTATTAACAAAATCTATTATTGCACCTATATCTACTCCCAAATAATTTGATTTAAGCTTTAAGGTATCTTCCATATTATCGGACTTTAAATATTTATACATGGGAGGTATCCCTTTTTGATTAAATACTCCAATTGCTAATATTGCATCCCCTTTTTCTATGTTCTTGTCCTTGATTCCTAAAGGTTTCAAAGAATTACCATCTAAATCCCCATCATCTCTACCTAATGAATTATCTCCAATTATTATTATATCACCTTTATTTATTTTCCCACTATCATGACTTATTTGTTGATTATAGACTATGCCAAATATTTCTTTAGCTTTATTGTTATATATTTGAATTCTACCTTCATTATCTATGACTATAAAGCCTTCAGACATCATGTCTGTAAACATATTTACATAGTCTTTAGAATTAAAAAGCATTTTACCACCCTTTAATCATAATTGACATTCCCAATTTTATTAAACCCTAATCCCCGTTTGTCAGGTAAGTTTATAAGATATTCATCATATTTAGCCCCACCATCAATTGGGTCTTCAGCTAATAGGTTAGGACTATCTAGGTCAAACTTGGATATAACTTTTTTGCCTGCTGCTAAATGGGCTGCAGCTGTTAATCCAATTTTACTTTCTAGCATACACCCAAGCATACATTTTACTCCGAAGGTCTCGGCAATATTACAAATCTTTAACGCATTATAAATCCCACCAGTTTTCATAAGTTTAATATTGACCATATCAGCTGCTCTATTTTGAATTATATTTAATGCATCTAATGGAGAAAAACAGCTTTCATCAGCTAAAATAGGTGTAATAACATTTTGTGTTACATATTTTAATCCATCAATATCATGAGCTTTAACAGGCTGTTCTATTAGCTCCATATCCAATCCTAAATCCTCCATCTTTCTAATGACCATTACAGCTTCTTTAGGAGTCCAGCCTTGATTAGCATCGGCTCTAATCTCGATATCATCACCAATAGCTTTCCTAATTGCTTTTATCCTTTCTAAATCCTTCTTCCAATCCTTTCCTACCTTTATCTTTAAAGTCTTATATCCTTTTTCCACTGCCCTTATACTATCTTCTACCATTTCATCTGGTTCATTGACACTGATAGTTATATCTGTAGTTATTTCTTTTCTATATCCACCTAGAAGTTTAAAAACAGGGATATCATATAGTTGTCCATAAAGGTCATATAATGCCATATCTACTGCCGCCTTAGGGCTTGTATTATTAACTAAAGAATTATGAAGAATATCCATCAAATCTTCAAAATCTTCTATAGATCTGTTTATTAACTTTGGTTTTATATTTTCAATTATAGCACCTTTAATAGATCCCATAATGTCTCCTGTAATCACTGGAGTAATTGCAGCTTCACCATAACCTACATGCCCTGTATCCGTAGTTATCTTTACCACTGCATTTTGTAATACCTTTACTTTTCTTAATGCAGTTTTGAAAGGTTTCTCCAACGGTACTATAATTTCTCCTACTTGCACATCTTTTATTTTCATTATAAATTCCCCACCTTTTATAATATATTAATAAGATTATACTACTATGTGTCTATGTATCATTTTAAAACATCTTTAAGACAATAGTAGTCATACAAAAACCTATATAAAAATACCGAGATCTAGTTCTTCAGACAAATCTTTTAATATACCATATCCACCAATAGAGTTCCCATGTTTGTCTAATGCTGGTCCATAGACGCCAATACCGAAATTATTTGGTACTGACGCTAAAATACCACCTGCAACTCCACTTTTAGAAGGAATTCCTACTTTTGCTGCATATTCCCCACTAAAATCATACATACCACAGGTCATCATTATAGCCATAATAATAGATATTATTTTATCATCTAATATTCTTTCTTTTGTTTCAAAAATTCTTCCTTGATTGGCAAAAAATAAACCTATTTTAGCTATATCCTCACAATCCATTTCAATAGAACATTGTTTGAAATATACATCCAATATTTCTTCTACATCGTCTTCTATTAATCCTTTGTTTTTCAACAAATATGCTATGGCTCTGTTCTTATCTCCTGTATTTTTTTCAGATAGATAGACTTCTTCATTATAATTTAAAGTGGTGTTATTCGTTATTTTTTTTAAAACTTCCAACAGTCTATATAACTTTACTTCACCATCTCCTTTAATTAAAGAAGTTGTAACTATAGCGCCAGAGTTGATCATAGGGTTTGCAGGTTTGTCTATATGGGGAAGGTCTAATTTAAAAAAAGAATTAAATGGTTCATCTGTAGGTTGCATACCTACCTTTTTAAAAACTTCCTCTTCTCCATTATCCATTATTGCCAACATTAAAGATAATACTTTAGATATACTTTGAATAGTAAACTTTTTATAATAAATCCCACTTGAATAAATCTTTCCTAAATTGTCTATAATGCAGATCCCTAAATCCTCAGGATCTGCATTTGCCAATAAAGGGATATAATTGGCCACTTGGCCATATTTTGTAAGTGATTGATTTTTTTTAACTATTTTATCTAGTAATTCTTTCAATTGAACCCCTCCATTTAATGGACATCAATATCAGCGCCACCGATAAACTCTCTTAAAATTGAATTAGGCGGAATTATAGTTTCATCTTCTATGTCAATGAAATATTTTAAAAACTGCAATAATCTTCTACATTCAGAATAGTACTTACTACTATTATCTACCTGTTCTAAAAGAGGTATTGCATGTTTTTTAAGTACTGACAACTCATAAACCAAGGCAGAGTCAAACATTATATCTGCTTCTTCTTGGAAGGGAAATATGTTTCTTTCTTCTCCCTTTGTAACACCTTGCCATAGTTCAAAAGTTCTAAAGACATCATTGCCTCTAAACTTATTGTCCCTAACCATCCTTCTAATAAATCTTGTGTCAGTAGTAGAAATTCTGTTATGAGCATCTATATTTAACTGAGTTAAAGCTGAAATATAGATTTTGAATTTATTTTTTTCTGGAATATAAGTGGTTAATCTAGGGTTTAATCCATGAATTCCTTCAACTATGATAGGATGATCTTTATCTACTTTAATTTTTATACCTGAGTTTTCATTTTTACCAGTTATAAAATTATATTTAGGTAATTCTATCTCTTCTCCTTCTAGTAATTTGACTAAATCTTCATTCAATCTTTTTAAATCTATAGCTTCAATGCATTCAAAATCATATTCCCCTTTTTCATTTAAAGGTGTTTTGTCTCTATCAACAAAATAATCATCTACTGATATAGCTATAGGTCTTTTCCCATTAACCTTTAAATGGACAGCTAATCTTTGAGCAAAAGTAGTCTTCCCTGAGGAAGAAGGTCCAGCAATTAAAATTATATTTATATCATCGTCTTTACAAATCTCATCCGCAATATGTCCAATCTTTTTTTCGTGAAATGCTTCAGATATTCTAATAACTTCACCAATATCTCCATTAATAACTTTTTCATTCAAAGACCCTACATAGCTTAAATCCAATATGCTTGCCCACTCATTGGCCTCTTTAAAAACTTTTGCTAGTTTTTTCTGTTCTTTAAATTTTGGCATTTGATCTATGCTTTCTGTTGTAGGAAAAAGTATAATAGCTCCTGGATAATAGTATTTTAAATCAAATATTTTTACGTATCCAGTAGAAGGTGCCAAATATCCATGAAATCCATCAATATGTTCTCCAATTCTATAGGTTTGAATTAATTTCTTGTCTAAAGTGTTATAAAGCCTTACTTTATCTTCATAGCCCTGTTGGCTAAATAAAAAGATACCTTCTTTTGCTGGAACTTTTTCTCTCAATATAGGTAAATCCTTTTCTATAATAAGTTTCATTTTCTCTTTAACCTTTTCTATTTCACTGAAACTAATAGACTTGCCTTCCTCCAGTTCAGCATAAAGACCTTCTCCTAAAAATTGTTCTATTTTTACCGTACATTGAGGAAATATTTCCTTACAAGCCATAATAAACACAGCAGAAACAGTCCTTGTATATATTTTATATCCGTCTTCATCTTTTAAGGATAAAAATTTTATTGACATATTCTCCTTTATTTCTTTACTCAAATGATATATTTGATTGTTTATTCTAGCACCAAAATATTTTTTATAATTCTTACCAAAAACTTCTTTTGATAATTCTTCTAATTTAGTACCTTTCTTCATTGATATTTCTCCAAATCCTTCTACATAGACTTTTATTTCTTCTTTCATCCTAATCCCCTCCAATTCTTATACTACTAAAATAGTTCTTTCTCTATTCGAATAAACTTTTCATTTGCTTCTGCTATAAATTCCTTACCCTTTAAATAGGCTAAAACCCCATATGTTTTATTAAATTTAATCCTATAGCCATGAAGAAATTGACTCTGTAAGTCATATTTTTCTTTGAAATATTTATTTGTAATAGTATCTCCATACTTCATATCCCCAATAATTGGATGACCTATAGAAGCTAAATGTGCTCTAATCTGATGGGTTCTACCAGTTATTAATTCTATCTCTAACAAACTATAATGAGAGGATCTATTCAATAGTTTAATGCTAGTTAAAATTTCTTTAGAATCTTGTCTTTTATTATGGGTTATTGCTACTTTATTTAATTCTTCATCCTTGGATAAAAATCCTTCTATTATTTTATCTTTTTTTATCCCTCCTTTAACTATGGTTTTATAATATCTACTAATTTTTTTCTTTTTTATTAAATCATTAGCTACCTTTAAAGTTGGATAATTCTTTGCTCCAATAATTATTCCACTAGTGTTTCTATCTAATCTATTACAAACCGCTGGTGTAAAAGTTTTTTCAACTTTTGGATTATATTCTCCTTTCTCATAAAGATAATATACCATACTATCTACAATATTGTTACTAGATTCCTTTTTTGCTGAATGTGATAGTATACCTACTGGTTTATTTATCAATATTAT
This sequence comes from Schnuerera sp., assembly GCF_035459645.1. Classification (NCBI taxonomy): domain Bacteria; kingdom Bacillati; phylum Bacillota; class Tissierellia; order Tissierellales; family Tepidimicrobiaceae; genus Schnuerera; species Schnuerera sp. Next base: position 359 of record NZ_DATHXO010000540.1, on the reverse strand, counting down.
ATTTTTGTCCTGATAGATAATATCAAGGTCTAAATTACTTTTTTCTATTTTTATTTCTTCTCTAAATTTTTCTATGGTTTCATCAGCTAAATATAATTGTATAGTATCTCCTTCAAATATTGTAGTTTCAGGTTTTGCTTTATTATTATTTAATTTAATATTCTTTTTTCTAATCATCTTATATATAAAGCTTTGATTTGCTTTAGATAGATATTTTTTTAAAAACCTATCTAATCTTTGGCCGCTGTCATTTTTGTTAATAATTAACTCTTTCAAACTTTCCTCACCTTTTCTTTATTCTTATGTTATAATTATAATATAGATTGACATATTTTAAAAATCCTATTCTCTTGAAAAGT
>NZ_DATHXO010000539.1:0-4940 GCF_035459645.1 Schnuerera sp. | reverse complement strand
ATTGCGGGATCGACGTTGAACCCGAATGCCTGAAGCCCGAAATTACCGCCGAACGAGAACTCCTCCAGGAGCCTGACGCTGAAATCCAGCGCCCCTTCGACGGCCGTGCTATCCATGATATCGACCGAAAAATATGAGTCGTAGCAACTGGAGGCCCAGGAGCTATATTTTGGATGTGGATTAGTGCATTCCTAGGAATGGGAACCATATTTGGTGAAGCCGTTTTAGCACAAAAATATGTTGATAGAATTGATGGAGAGGTTACAGGCGGACCTGCTTTTTATTTAAAGAATGGAGTTAATAGTAAATTCTTAGCTGGTTTTTTTGCTGTAGCAATTATTATAGCCTTAGGTTTTGTTGGAAACATGGTACAATCAAATTCTATTGCAGTAGCATTAAATACAGCTTTTAATGTACCTACATGGATAGCCGGAGTTGTTGCTGCAATCTTTGCAGCTTTAGTATTTGTTGGCGGAATGGAAAGAATAGCTTCATTTACTGGTATTGTAGTACCTTTTATGGCTATTTTATATATTGTAGGTAGTATAGTAATTATAGTTTTAAACTATACTCAAATAATTCCAGCATTTAAAATTATAATCAGTTCTGCTTTTTCAGCAAGAGCAGCAGTAGGAGGAGCTATAGGAGTTACTGTTAAAGAAGCAGTTAGATATGGTATTTCAAGAGGTTTGTTTTCTAACGAAGCAGGTATGGGTTCTACACCACATGCACATGCAGTAGCTAAAGTAGACCATCCAGCAGAACAAGGTTTAGTTGCAATTTTTGGTGTTATATTCGATACATTAGTCATATGTACTATTACAGCATTGATAAATATTACAACTGGTGCTTATGAACAAGGATTAACTGGTATCGAAATGACTCAAGCAGCATTTAGTCTTGGACTTGGAAATTTTGGTAGCAAATTTATAGCTGTTAGTTTATTTTTCTTTGCTTTTTCCACTATAATTGGGTGGTATTACTTTGGAGAATCTAATATTAAGTATTTATTTGGTAAAAAAGGAATCAATGTTTATAGGGTAGTAGTAATTATTTTTATAATATTAGGTTCAATCCTTAGTGTAGATCAAGTTTGGCCAATTGCTGATTTATTCAATGGTCTCATGGTAATACCAAACGTTATAGGTTTACTTATATTATCACCTCAAGTAATAACAGTACTAAGAGATTATGAAAATAATTTTTTAATAAATAGGAAGTAGTTATTAACTTGATTAAGCTGTCCATCTATAATATAATTAGTTAAGATAGAGTTTAGCTTCATGGTTAATTCCATGAGAAATTTTACAAATATTAAAAGGGCGGTGATTTGATGTTAATGGATGAAAGTATAAGAAACTATATTCAAAATGTTGCATCTAAAGAACCTACTCCAGGGGGAGGCAGTGTTGCTGCTTTAGCAGGGAGCCTAGGGTCTGCGTTAACAGCTATGGTAGGGTATTTGACAATTGGAAGAAAAATGTATGAAGAATTAGATAATGAAGCTAAAAAGGAAATGGATAATAATTTTGAAGAATTAAAGAAAAGTATAGAAAAACTTAACTATATTGTTGATGAAGATACAAAAGCCTTTGATAAAGTCATGGAAGCATTCAAACTACCTAAAGAAACAGATGAAGAAAAGAAAAATAGGTCTCAAGCAATACAAGAAGGATATAAAGTAGCTTTGGAAGTACCACTAAGATGTGCTGAAGAATGCTTTAAGGTATTAGAACTTCAAAAAATATTTGCAGATTATGGCAATGTAAACGCTATAACTGACGTAGGAGTAGGAGCACTTTTAGCAGCGACTGGTCTTGAAGGAGCACTTTTAAATGTTAAAATAAATTTAAATAGTATAAAAGATCAGGAATATAAAAACAAAATGGAACAGAAGATAGACAATTTATTAAAAGAAGGAACTGAAATAAAAGAAGAATTAATGAAAACTGTATATAAAAGATTAGGATAAAGGATGCTCTTAGGAGCTCCTTTTTTTATTTCTTTTATCATTTAACAATAGTAGGAATATGATATAATTAGGATATAAAAAATGGAGGTGGATTAGTTGGTATATTTTGATAATGCAGCAACATCTTTTCCAAAACCAGATAAAGTTTATGATTCTATTATGAAAGCTATGAAAGAGTACGGAGCTAATCCAGGAAGATCAGGTCATAAATTAGCGTTGAAACTTGGAAGAGAAATATTTGAAACAAGAGAATTATTAGCAAAATTATTTAATATTAAAAATCCTATGAATTTAATATTTACTTTTAACTGTACAGAAAGTTTAAACATTGGAATTAAAGGTATATTAAATAAAGGGGACCATGTTATAACTACATCTATGGAGCATAATTCTGTACTAAGACCTCTTAAAGCACTAGAAAAAGAAGGCATAGAGATTACTATTGTTAGAGGAGATTCTGCAGGAAGAATAAACCCAAAAGATATAGAAAAAAGTATTAAAAAGAATACTAAGTTAATAATAACAACCCATGTTTCCAATTTAACAGGGACTATTATGCCTATTAAAGAGATTGGTAATATTGCTAAGGATAATGGTATTTATTATCTTGTAGACGCTGCACAATCGGCGGGAGTATATTCTATTGATGTAGAGAAGATGGGCATAGATATATTAGCGTTCCCAGGACACAAAGGCCTTTTAGGACCTCAAGGTACAGGAGGGCTATATATTAGGGAAGGATTAGCAGTAAAGGAAATCACTCAAGGAGGGACAGGCAGTATATCCCATTTATTAGAGCAACCAGATATATCGCCAGATAGATATGAAAGTGGAACACCAAACGGACCAGGAATAGTTGGACTAGGAGCAGGAGTAAAATACATTCTTGAAAATGGAATAGAAAACATAAGAAAGCATGAAGAAGATTTGACTAAATATTTTATTGAAGAGATAACAAAGATTAAGGATGTTAAGGTATATGGACCATTAAATATAGAAGAACAGGGAGCTGTAGTTCCAATCAATATAGGAGATGAGGATTCTTCTGAAATTAGCTATATATTAGATCAAAATTATGACATAGAAGTAAGACCAGGACTTCATTGTGCTCCTATTGCTCATAAAACAATAAATACTTTTGAACAAGGGGTTGTTAGATTCAGTTTTGGTCCTTTCAATACCCATGATGAGATTGAATTAGGAATAAAAGCTATCAAAGCAATATCTAAAGAGCTATAGGAAAGGAGTTAATTAAATGGAACAAATTATAAAATTTATTGAAATATATAATGTAGAAATAACTTTTGGTACATTGGTAGCTTTTATAGTTCTACTAATATTATATTTGATATCTGAAATAAGAATATCTAGAATCAAAAAAAAATACAATGAACTTGTACACGGTATAGAAGGAGTCAATATTGAAGAATTATTAATCCAAAATGGATATAGAATAGAGCAATTGAGAGATGACTTTTCAGATTTATATAAGAAAGTAGATAATTTAGATACAAAATTAACCTTTGCTATTCAAAAGGTAGGATTTATTAGATATAATGCTTTTGCTGATATGGGTTCTGAACTTAGCTTTTCTATTGCATTTTTAGATAATTTTTTAAATGGTTTTGTATTGACAAGTATTTATGGTAGAGAACAGTCTGCCTGCTATGCAAAACCAATAAAAAATGGAAAATCAGTATATCCCTTATCAGTAGAAGAAATACAAGCTATAGATCGAGCAATTAAAGGAGAATCAAACATAAAATCTATATAAATCAGGAGGACTTATGGATAAGATACTTTTTATAATAAATCCCATAGCAGGTGGGGGAAGAGCAGAACAAATAGCACCAATGATTGAGAAATTGATGAAAGATATAAAAATAGATTATAATATTGTATTTACTAAAAAGCCAAAGGATGCAATAAAGATATCTAAAGAAGGCTTAAACAAAGGTTATAACAAGATAGTTGCAGTAGGTGGAGATGGTACAGTAAATGAAGTGGCTTTAGGTATATTAGAATCTGGAAAAGGTACATTAGGGATAATCCCTAGTGGAACCGGCAATGATTTAGCTCGTACTTTAAATATACCTTTTAATTTAGAAGAAGCTATTAGCGTAATAACAAAAGGAGCTAACAAGAAAATAGATGTAGGAGTAGTAAATAAAGATTTATTTTTAAACATTGCAAGTATTGGATTTGACTCGGAAGTGGTAAAAAACACTGAAAAAATAAAACAAAAAATAAAATCTAGTATAGCTTATTTTATTTCTGTAATAATTACTTTATTTAATTTTAAGCATTTAAATATAAAATTAGAAATAGATAATACTTTAGTAGATAAGAATATTTTCCTAGTTGCAGTAGGTAATGGAAAATATTATGGTGGTGGCTTAAAGATACTACCCATGGCTTTAATAGAAGATGGATATTTTCATGTATGTGTAGTAAATAAAATGTCTAAACTTAAATTGCTTATTTTATTACCAACTATTTTAAAAGGAAAACATATAAAATATAAAAAATATGTAGAAATATTTAAAGCAAAAAAAGTAAAGATTATAACAGAGAATAAAACATATTTAAATATAGATGGAGAAGTCAAAAACATAGAAAATGAAACTCTTTTCACTATAAAAGATGAGAAATTATCTATTTTTGTAAATAATTAAATACTTGAACAATCAATAAAACCCTGCCTAGAGAATAGAAAATAAAAAACTAGGAGGGATTTTTTTTATAGAATTTATTATCATAAAATTTGTAAAGTACTCTATGGATACTTTTAGAAATAGTTTCAGCCATATTCATGACTAAACTTAGCCTTGTATTCTGTAATATCATATATTCCATCATCCCTCCAACATTAACAACACCTGTAATGCTAATATTTCCTGTTGAAGGTAGATTTTTATTTACCCCTAGGCCAGGTTTTAAAGGCCCCTCTTTAATATTTATATAGCCT
>NZ_DATHXO010000538.1:0-6019 GCF_035459645.1 Schnuerera sp. | reverse complement strand
CGTACATTTCCATCTTCTAAAGCTTTTTCAGCCGCAATAGTAGCAATATCAGATGTAGACACATTTTGATTTACTATTCTTCTTTCACTAATACCAGTTCTTTCTAATATCCACTCATTAGATGTATCTACTATCTTACTTAAGTCAAAATTGGTAACCTTTTTTTCTGGTACATAACTACCTATGCCAGTTATGCCTACTGGATATAAATTATTCAATTTTACACCTCCGTAGAAAATTATATTGGAGTCAAACTATTTTATCCCTCCCCTCTATTCTTTAATACACTAATTTAAAATTAGTTGATAAAAATTTTAAGTTTCTGTATTATATTTATATGGATAACAAAAACTTTAAGAATTAGTATATAGTATTTTTGTAAAATGGTCAACAATATTATTTCAATAAAATCATTAACACGAGGTGATATAATGAAAAACATATTAAATATTGATGATATAATGAAAATTATTCCCCATAGATATCCTTTTTTATTAATAGATAGAGTCGAAATAATTTCCAATGGTAAAAATGGTATCGGATATAAAAATGTAACTATGAATGAACATTTTTTCCAAGGCCATTTTCCTAATATGCCAATAATGCCTGGAGTATTGATTATAGAAGCCTTAGCCCAAGTCGGTGCAGTTGTTTTATTATCTGAAGAAAAATATAAAGGACGAACTCCTTATTTTGCAGGAATAAATAAGGTTCGTTTTAAAAGAAAAGTAGTTCCTGGAGATATACTAAAAATGGAAATAGAAATTATAAAAGTAAGAAATTCTATAGGGATAGGTAAAGGAAGTGCTTTTGTCGATAAACAAATAGCTGCAGAAGGAGAATTTTTATTCGCCATAGAATAATAAAAACAAGTTACCTATTATCCATTAATAGGTAACTTGTTTTTATTAGATAGTTTCTTTTCTTTTAAGTATTTTATTTCTATTAATACATTACGGAGCTCATCTAATGTCAATTCTGCAAATTCTTTGTTTCCTAAACACCAATTTCCTGATTCACAGTTTATTTTTAGAAAATCTTTTAAAAATGAGGCCAATATCTTTTTGTCCTCTTTTCCTAATAGAGAGTCTATACTATCCGATTCTATTAAATTATATAATACCCTCAAAATTTTTTGATTAATATCCTTTTTATCCAATCTTGAATATCTGATTTCATCATAAATATCGATTATTATATCCAATCCTTTAACAGAATTCGTATTCTGCAAATATTCTAAAGCTGCTTTTATACAATTTTCTATTTTCTTTTTTTGATCCCCCATTTAAACACACCTCTGTCTTATTATTAATTAGCTTTTCTCTATTATATGCTAATATCAAGGTATTATATGAGCCAATTTGGTAATTATAAAAGATAATTTCTATATTTATTAGAAAAATGAGATTCTCTAATATGGGAATATTTTGTCGATATTAGTAAACTATTTCCCAGGAAATTTTATTAATGTTTAATCATACTTTTGCTATACCCATTTTTCGACTTTTTAAAAATTTTTTGTCGTAAATCCGCAAGATTTGTAGGTATAAAGTCCTAATTATTATACTTATATAGTACTATATCATAAGATGATTTTCAAGAAAAGAAAGTGGAAATATAAAAAAGCTTGCTATATAGCAAGCTTTTTTATATTTCCAATGGTATATCGTACTGCTCTCTTCATGAAGCAACTACCTCTTCATCTTCTTTGAAGATCTTCCCTTTTTCTGCAAATTCATGTATCTCTTTTGCTGTTAAACCTTTTAATCCTAATCTTTCCACCGTTCTTCCCTCTTCGAAAAAGTCTATGCCTGTTATTAACCCTGCTATTCTAATTATAGAATCCATAGCAGGAGTCTCTATGTTAAATTCCTTTGCTAAAGTTGACATAGGAATTAAGCTGTAAGGCACGTCTTCATATATATATCTTATATTTAAACCTTTAGGTGCTTGTAACCCCTTATAAGCAGGATTATTTTGAACTGCTTCATATAAATTATCTCCTTTTGCACCATAAGTTTCCTCTAGCCAATCTTTAGCAGATAAAGTATTTACGTTGAGTAGAAAACCTATTTTCATCCTTTCAGCATCCATCTTTTCTAAAAAATTTCCTATCGATGGTGTTATACCTTCTGTATAGTATTCAAAAGGAGCACCTCTTTCTATATGTCCGCTGTTTAAAAGGGTAGGACCTGGATGAAATATAGCACCATAATTATTTATACTGGTTTCAATTACATCTCTTGCCGCTACAAACTGAGGATAAGCCTCCTTAAGCATTTCTATTACATAATCCGTCTTTATAGCTGGAATAGCAGCTAATGTTACTTCCTTTTTAGATTTAAATATATGAGCACTATTTTCACATGTTTTCCTACAAGCATATATAAATGTTTGGGCTTCAGCTACTATAATATCTTTATTTGATCCACATTGCCTAATAGTTGCATATACCTCTAAAGCGCCTCCTGTCCTCCCAGGATTTAACACAATTACCTGACCATCCTTTAAATATGGAGCCATTTCCTTAGCTAAATAATAATGCCCCATAGCTGGCACAGTCACCATTATAATATCAGCATCCTTTATAGCCTCTTCAATATTATTTGTTGCTATGTTTAACTTTCCTTCCCCTTCTACTTCACCCGTTAATTCTATCCTAGGTTTTCTAATTAACGGAAGTATGTTTTCCAAAGTTCTATTGTATAGATTCACTTTGTAACCTAATAAACTTAAATATCCTGCCATGGCAACGCCTCCATTGCCTGCTCCAATAACAGCATAAATTAAATCTTTTTTCATACTATTACCTCCTATCCCATAATTTCCCTATTTGTTTTTAAGTAAAATAATAGACTATAGAGGGCTCCCCATAGTCGATAGATAACAATACATTATCAATCCCCCCTCCACGCTTGCGAGGTTAGCTGACGGGTTCGGGCTAAGGGATTTTGCCCGTCCTAATAAAGGATTCACCCCATTTAAATGGTTCCCCCGCTTCTTTCTCAAGAATTTAGCGATAGATATAAATTTAAAATTCTATTAGCAGTCAACTAAAATTTAAAACCTAGGTTAGTTATTTAAAATTATACTGTATCAATTTGATTTGAAATGAGTTTTTATTAATAAATCTTTAATGGATATTGATATTATAAAATGAATAGAATTGTTTAGAAGCTTAAATTAAGGTTTAAAATAAGTATAATCACGACAAAATTAGTATATCATATTTTAATAATAAATGCAAATATTTTATCTATATTTTTCTAAAAACAGAAAAACCGATTCTTCCTAGGAAGAATCGGTTTTAGGTTTATACCATTTCTTTTATCTGTTTTCTTGCAATTTCTGCCCCTTTTTCTAAGGCTTCTTTATTTATAGGAATTAAATGAGATTTATTTTCTCCAAATACTTTTGTAAATCCTTCTAATATGGATTCTACATCTACTACTTTTGTAACTTCTAAATAGGCTCCTAACATTACCATGTTTGCAACCCTCATATTTCCTAATTCATCTGCTGTCTCATTGGCAGGAATATAGTATACATCTATATCTTCTCGTTCTGCTTTATCATCTATTAAAGATGAGTTTATAAAAAGTCTGCCTTTTTCATAAACAGTAGGTTCAAATTTATCTAAAGATGGTTTGTTCATAACAATAGCTGTTGTAGAATTAACTACTACCGGTGAGCCTACTGGGTCACTAGATATAATAACACTACAATTAGCTGTTCCTCCACGCATTTCTGGTCCATATGAAGGTAACCAAGAAACGTGTTTCTTCTCTATCATACCTGCATAGGTTAAAAGTTGACCTATAGCCATTACCCCTTGTCCACCAAATCCTGCAATAGTTATTCTTTCTTCCATTTACTCCACCTCCTCTGGTTTTCTAAAATTTCCTAGAGGATAATAAGGTATCATATTATCTTCAAGCCATCTTAAGGCTTCCTCTGGTGTTAATCCCCAGTTAGTTGGACAAGTAGACAATACTTCTACTATTCCAAATCCTTTGCCTTCTATTTGAAGTTTAAAGCATTCCTTTATAGCTTTTTTAGCTTTTCTCACATGGCCAGGAGTAGTTACAGTAACTCTTTCAACAAACTTGGCTCCATCAATAGTTGCCAAAAGCTCTGACATTCTAATTGGTTTCCCTGAATGAGCTTCAGTCCTACCTAAAGGTGCAGTAGTGGCTTTTTGTCCAATCAAAGTAGTAGGTGCCATCTGTCCTCCTGTCATTCCATAGATTGCATTATTGACAAATATAGTGGATATCTTTTCTCCTCTATGGGCTGCATGAACTACTTCTGCTGTACCGATAGAAGCTAAATCTCCATCTCCTTGGTAGGTGAAAACAAAATTATCAGGTCTTACTCTTTTTATTCCCGTTGCCACAGCTGGCGCTCTACCATGAGCTGCTTCATGCATATCACAGTTGAAATATTTATAAGCAAGGACTGAACATCCTACTGGTGCTACACCAATAGCTTTATCTAATACTCCCAACTCTTCTAAAGCTTCTCCTACCAACCTATGGATAATACCATGAGTACAGCCAGGACAATAGTGAGTAGAAACATCTGTTAGTCCTTTAGTCTTTTTAAATACTACTGACATTATTTTTCACCTCCATAGATTTCTTTTACTTTTGCAATGATTTCATCTGGTGTAGGTACCATACCACCAGTTCTCCCATGGAAATATACTGGATATTTTCCTTTAACAGCTATTTTTACATCATCTATCATTTGTCCAGTATTCATTTCTACTGTTAATATTCCTTTACAATTTTCATTTATTTTATTGAACTCATCATAAGGATAAGGCCATAAAGTAATAGGCCTAATTAGTCCTACCTTATATCCTTCTTTTTCTAATTGGGATATAGCTGTTCTTGCAATTCTAGATGTTGTTCCGTAAGCTGCTATAACTACATCTGCATCTTCTATATTGTAGGATTCAACCTTTACTTCATTTTCTTTTATTGTTTTATATTTTTTTTGTAGTTTTTTATTATGCTCTTCTAATTCTTCAGGAGCTAAATATAGTGAATTAATAATATTGGGTTCTCTTTTCCCCTCAGTTCCAGTAGTTGCCCAATCTTTTTCTGGTAGTTCCCTTTGTTTTGGCTTTTTAAATTCTACTGGTTCCATCATTTGTCCTATCATTCCATCTCCAACAATCATAACTGGATTTCTATACTGATCTGCTATATCAAATCCTTCTATTATTAAATCTACTAGTTCTTGTACATTGGCTGGAGCTAATACTACTAATCTATAGTCTCCGTTTCCTCCGCCTCTTGTTGCTTGAAAATAATCAGTTTGAGACGGTTGTATACTTCCTAGTCCTGGTCCACCTCTCATTATATTTACTATTAAACAAGGTAGCTCTGCTCCTGCAATATAAGATATACCTTCCTGTTTTAATGATATACCTGGACTTGATGAGGAAGTCATAACTCTTACACCTGCACCTGCAGCACCGTAAACCATATTGATTGCTGCTATCTCAGATTCTGCTTGTAAAAAAATTCCTCCAACCTTTGGTAGTTCTCGTGCCATATACTCTGGCAATTCACTTTGCGGTGTTATAGGGTATCCGAAAAAATACTTACAGCCTGCTTCTATAGCAGCTGCCCCTATAGCTTCATTTCCCTTCATGAGAACTTTAGCCATCAAAAACCCTCCTTAAAAATTTATTTATTCAGTCTTTCCACAGTTATTACTAAATCTGGACACATAGTTGCACAATTAGCACAAGCAATACATTTGTCCATCTCTTCAATAGTAGCTGGATGATAGCCCTTTGCATTTATTCTGTTATTGTCTAAGGATATGATTTTTACAGGACATACTGATACACATAAACCACATCCTTTGCAAAGGTCTTCTTGGAATGTTACCTTTCCTTTTACTTTGGCCATCATAAAACCTCCTTATGTTTTATATTGTTAGACCATCCACTCTTCCCTCATATATAAAGTCATCGGGAATATTTCGCCTTGTAAATTATCTG
>NZ_DATHXO010000537.1:0-3996 GCF_035459645.1 Schnuerera sp. | reverse complement strand
TGACATATAAAATCTTTTTTTAAGGGTAATCTTACTACGGGAGCAATAAAAGCAGGCATCGGGTTTTTTATTGCATTAATTATTTCTATAAGTTTTACTGAGAATTTATTGGAAATTTTGGTTAACACTTTTATTATTGCTTTATTTACAAATTTAATTAATTTGTTCGACTTAAGACCGGGTAGATCTATCAAGGTGTTTATTATCGTATCAATAATAATGTTAGTAACTAGTGTTGTCAAAGAATATAATTTCTTTTTCTATTCTTTTTATGGTGTATTAATAGTATATTTTCCATTAGATTTAAAAGCAAAAGTTATGATGGGAGACGTAGGTTCGAATGTTTTAGGTATTACATTAGGGATATATTGTATATATACACATAATATAATTATAAAAATAGTTTATTTAACTTTATTGATTATTATCCATTTGTTGGCTGAAAAATTATCTTTTTCAACAATTATTGATAACAATAAAATATTAAAATTTATTGATAAATTAGGAAGATAGGAGGGGTTTATCTGTTAAGTTATAGAAAAGCCAAAGTGGTTAAGATAGATGAAGAAGATGAACATGTTTCTTGGATTAGAGTAGAATTAAATAATACAATTTCAAAGGCGATAAACTATAATGATTTAACAGGAACTGTTAAGGTTGGAGATATGGTTATAATCAATACTACTGCTGTGGAATTATCTTTAGGAACTGGAGGTATTCATTTTGTAATATTTAATTACAGCAATGAGTATAAAACTTTGAGAGGTTCAGGACATATTATGAAGCTAAGATATACACCTCATCAAATAAGATGTTTAGCTGCAGAAGAGGAAGATAGCGAATATCATCAATTGTTTAATGATTTCAAATCTCTTGATGGTCATTTGTTTGTTATAGGGACATTACATAGTATGTTAGCTCCTATTGTTGCTATGCTAAAGTGGCTTGACAGTAGTATTAAAATTAATTATCTGATGACAGATGGGGGAGCTTTGTCTTTATATTTTAGCAATACTGTAAAGATGTTAAGAAATAAAAAAATGATAAACAATACTATTACAATAGGTAATGCTTTTGGTGGAGATTTAGAATGTACTAATATATACACAGGTTTAATTTCAGCAAAAGAGATATTGAGAGGAGACGTAACTATTATTACAATGGGGCCTGGAATAGTAGGAACAGGTACCAAATATGGATTTAGTGGAATAGAGCAAGGACAAATAATTGATGCTGTAAATACTCTGGAAGGAGAAGCTGTTATAGTACCAAGAATTAGTTTTAATGATAGAAGAGAAAGACATTTTGGTATAAGTCATCACACTAGAACTATATTATCAGAAATAGCTAAAACTTCTGGGAAGGTAGTTTTACCATTGTTAGATGATAATAAATTTAATGTATTAAATAATCAAATTAGGAAACTAAAACTTGATGAGAAATATGAAATTATTTATGAAAACGGAGATAAAATTCTTGAAGCTATGAATTATTTTAATTTGAAAATCACAACCATGGGAAGAAGTTATGAAGACGATAAAGAATTTTTTAAAACCTTAGGGGCTGTGGGAACTCATATATTCAGAGAGTTAAATTAGAGGAGGAATAGTCTAATGAGTTACGAAGAAAAAACTATGAAGTCTGAAAAAATTTATGAAGGGAAAATAGTAAATTTGAGAATAGACACAGTGGAATTGCCAGATAAAAAGTATTCTAAAAGGGAAATTATAGAGCATCCTGGTTCAGTTGGTATAGTTCCTATAACTGAAGATGGTTCTATAATAATGGTAGAACAGTTTAGAAAACCAGTCGAAAAAACCCTTTTAGAAATACCTGCTGGTAAAATTGAAATCACCGAAGAACCAAAAGAGACAGCTTTAAGGGAATTAATCGAAGAAACAGGATGTATAGCAAAGAAAATGGAGTATATATTTGAGTTTTATACTTCACCTGGTTTTTCTGATGAAAAGATTTATCTATTTTTAGCAACTGAATTGGAGTTTGGAATGGAAGAACCTAGTGAAGGCGAATATATAAAAGTGAAAAAAATGAAAATTGATGATTTGATAAATATGGTAAATAAAGGAGAAATAAATGATAGTAAAACCATAATAAGTATATTTTTTGCAGAAAAGTATATTAATCAAAAATAATTAGTTAGTGATAATATCTTCCCTAAAGGCATATTATTTCATATATGCTTGTATTAGTTGAAGGGAGGATTTATAATTGTTTAACAAAATTAAAAGATGGCTTTTTAAACAATTTCAAGATAATTTTATAATTTATTTTTTGGTAATAATTATTTTTGCTATTGGAATAATAATAGGCTCTATTACTATTAAAATAATAGGTTTAGAGCAAAAAAATGATTTAATAATTTTTTTAAGTTCCTTTTTTAAAAATATTGATGGCGATAAAATTAGCAATAGTTTAATATTAAAACAATCAATAACTGATAATTTTAAAACTGTTGGTTTAATATGGATATCGGGTATAATATTTATAGCTGTTCCTTTAATTCCGATTATTGTCTTGTTTAGAGGTTTTGCTTTGGGTTTTACTGTTGGGTTTCTTGTGAATGAATATGGAATGGAAGGATTTTTATTTTCTGTTTTAGGAATTTTGCCACAAAACTTATTTATTATTCCCGGTATTCTTTCCATCGCTTCAATAAGTATGGCTTATTCTATTAAATGTATAAAAATGAGAAAATTAAGAGTTAAATCCATAAATAATGTTTCAAAAATTCTCGATTATACTACTTTAATAGTTTTGTTGTCTATTGTTATAATTATAGGTTGTTTGATTGAAGCTTATGTATCACCAATGTTTTTACGATTATTAACAGATTATATTAATTGATTTTAAAAAAGGATTTTATAAGATTATGTTGAATAAGTACATAACCAGTTAATAAAGGAGAACTAGTATGTCTGAACTAATTTTTAAAAAATATATAGATTACATCAAAAATGAAAAAGAATTGACTTCTAATACTTTAGAGGCCTATTTAAGAGATATAACCCAGTTTAAAGACTATCTAATAGATAATAATATGAATGATATTACCGAAGTGAATAAAACGGTAATTATTACATACTTAATGTATTTACAGAAAGATGGGAAAGCTACATCTACAATATCAAGAAACCTAGCTTCTATAAGATGCTTTTATCAATATTTATTAAATAATAATGAAATAAAGGAAGATCCTACTCATAATTTACGTTCACCAAAATCAGAAAGGAAAATGCCAAATATTTTAACAAAAGATGAAGTAGATTTATTATTATCTCAGCCTTGCGATAATAATTATAAAGGAATTAGAGATAGAGCTATGTTAGAGCTTTTATATGCAACTGGAATGAGGGTTTCGGAAATAATTGCTTTAGATATGGACAACCTAAATTTAGAACTAGGGTATTTGCTTTTAAATAAATCTAATGAAAATAGGAGAGTTGTACCAATTGGAAGTATTGCTTTAAAACATTTAAATTGTTATTTAAATCAATATAGAGAACAAGTACTTAAAGAACAAAAAGAGAAGGCATTGTTCCTAAATCATAATGGTAAAAGATTAACTAGACAAGGGTTTTGGAAGATAATAAAGGAGTATAAGAAAAAATCAAATATTGATAAAAAGATAACTCCTCATACACTAAGGCATTCATTTGCTGTTCATTTATTACAGAATGGTGCTGATATTAAAACTGTTCAGGAGATATTAGGACATTCCGATATCTCTACCACACAAATATATTCTTTTGCAATGGATAATAAAGAATTAAATGATGTGTATAAAAAAACACATCCTAGAGCATAGGAGGTAAGGTTATGAATTATTTGGAAAAAATAAATAATAGCACAAATTTTATAAAGAGTAAAATAAAAGATACACCTGAAGTAGGCTTAATATTAGGTTCAGGCTTAGGTGATTTAGGAGAAAAAATTGAAGATTCTATAGTTATATCATACGAAAATATTCCTAATTTT
>NZ_DATHXO010000536.1:0-6476 GCF_035459645.1 Schnuerera sp. | reverse complement strand
TTATTCTTTTTTGAATAATCTAATAAAGCTGATTTAATAGCTTGTTCAGCTAAAACCGAACAATGTATCTTTACAGGTGGTAGTCCATCTAAAGCTTCTACAACTTTTTTATTAGTTATTTCCATTGCTTCTTCTATAGTTTTTCCTTTAATCAACTCTGTCGCCATACTAGATGAAGCTATTGCAGATCCACAACCAAAGGTTTTAAATTTAACATCTAAAATAATTCCGTCTTCTATTTTTAAATACATTTTCATTATATCTCCACATCGTGGATTGCCAACTTGTCCAACTCCATCAGCATTTTCTATCTCTCCAACATTTCTTGGATTCTGGAAATGTTCCATAACCTTTTCTGAATACATTTATTTGACCTCCTTAATATTCTCATATAAAGGTGACATAGATCTAAGTCTAGCCACAATTTCTACTAATTTTTCCACCACAAAATCAACCTCTTCTTCTGTGTTAAAATCTCCTAAAGACAATCTTAAAGATCCATGAGCTATTTCATGAGGTAGACCTATAGCTAATAATACATGAGATGGTTCCAATGTTCCAGATGTACAAGCAGAACCACTTGAACCAGCAATCCCTACCATATCTAAACTAAGTAATAAAGATTCCCCTTCAATAAATTCAAAGCATATATTAACATTTCCTGGTAATCTTTTTGTAGGATGCCCGTTGAGTCTAACATAATCGATCTTTTCAAATATTTTATTAATCAACCTATCTCTTAATCTAATTAATCTAGTATTTTTCTCATCTAAATTTTCATAGGCTATTTCTATAGCTTTACCCATACCTATTATCCCAGGAACATTTTCTGTACCTGCTCTTCTACTTCTTTCTTGGGCTCCTCCTGAAATTAAAGGATCGATCTTTACTCCTTGTCTAATAAATAAAGCTCCTATACCCTTTGGCCCATAAAATTTATGAGCTGCTAATGATAATAAATCTATGTTCAACTCATCTACATCTATTTTTATATGACCTACTGCCTGGACTGCATCTGTATGGAAATAAATATCATTATCTTTAGCTATTTTCCCAATCTCCTTAATAGGTTGAATAGTGCCTATTTCATTGTTTGCAAACATAATAGAAATTAGTATAGTTTCATCAGTGATAGCCTTTTCTAATTGTTTTAAATCAACAATCCCATATTCATCTACATCTAGATAAGTTACCTTAAATCCTTGTTTTTGTAGATATTCGCATGTATGAAGTATACCATGATGTTCAATTTTTGAAGTAATAATATGATTTCCTTTTTTTCTATTAGCAAAAGCAACTCCTTTAAGTGCCCAGTTATCAGCCTCAGAACCACCTGCTGTAAAAAAAATTTCATTAGTTTTTGCATTTAAAGCTTTTGCTACCTTTTCCCTTGAAATCTCTACTGCATTTTTAGATTGGCTCCCCAAAGAATATATACTTGATGGATTCCCATATTTAGTACTAAAAAAAGGCAACATTTCATCAAGAACTTCTTGCTTAACTGGAGTAGTAGCTGAATTATCCATATATATTTTTTTCCCCATAACGTTTCCTCCTAAGCCTCTGATTTTTTTGATTCCATATCTACTTGTTCATTTAGCATATCCTGTAATGATATAGAATCAATAACTTGATTTATACTATCTCTTATTTGTATCCAAACCAACTTAGTAACACAATTATCTTCTTTTTCACAACCATTAGCATTTTCAATAACACAATCAGCTGGAGCCATATCACCTTCAAGTACTCTAAGTATACTTCCAACAGTAATATCTTTCGGAGACATAGCTAACATATACCCACCTTGTGCACCTCTAACACTATTTAATAGACCAGCTTTTCTTAAAGTAGAAACTAATTGTTCTAGATAGTTTTCTGATAGCTCTTGTGCATTAGCAATACTACTTAAAGGTATAGGTCCTTCACCATAATGGAGTGCTAATTGAAACATAGCCTTTAATCCATATCTTCCCCTAGTAGATAATCTCATTTAACCACCTCTTTTAATTCCAACTAAACTACTTGGTATTCTTTTATTAGTATAATATACCCTAGTATCTTTGTCAACATTCAATTAATTAATGCCTAAAATAAAAAATGCTTCCTGGGAAGCATTTTTTATTTTAATCTTTCATTAATTAAATATGGTAAAATTTTTTCTTGTTCTTAATCATCTGGATATAATTGTCCAAATTGAGGTGGAAAAAAGTCAGGCAATGGCAAATAATCAAAGTTGTCACAAACATCTTCTGGACTAAACTCTTCACAGAATTCAGGTGGTGGACAATATCCAAGGGTTGGGACCAATAATTGAACAGTTCCTACTACCTTTACTATAATAAATACACCTACTGCAAAGGTTAATGTATCTTCAGTTTGAATAGGTTGCCCCAGTACCTGGGAACTAGTTTCTACTACTATTCTAAATTCAAATTCGTCCCTGGAATCTGGAATAAATAGTATAATATCTTTTAGTATATCTGGTAAAAATCCTTCTATCTCCTTACCTTCTGTAGTTATTATTTTAAAAGGAATCCTTAATGTAAATCTCACTCTTTTAAAATTAGGTGTACTATCAATATCAGTTACTACTAATGTATTGGGAACTATAAAGCCTGGTTTGAATTTTATGTCTTCAAATGTCTTACCCTTTAAATCTACTTCTATTTGAGGGAAGCATTCTCTCTGTTGACAGCTAGCAAATACTTTATCTACTATAACACAGTCTGTATCCATAACTTCTAATATTTTCCCTAAATCTTCAACATTTAATTCTTCCATCTATTTCACTCACTCTATAATTTAACTTTCAATTACATATTATGAACTAAGAATGTATTTGTGCTATTTTTTACTAGTATAGGAGGGATTTAAATGAAATTTTTTTAAATTTTAATCAATTGGCTATAAATTCCCATGAAGAATCTATTTTATTCTGTTTAGGACCTGAAAGAGATATTGAATATAGATTATTCAATGATTTCAACACTCTAATCGATAAATTACAGCTCAATAAAAATAAAGTTCTAAAATATTCTATAGCTATTGACAATATGGATAAAATCCATTTAGTTGCTTTAATGAATTCTGGAGAACTAAATTATTTTATTTATGATAATGGTAATTGGTCTAACACGATAATTGCTAAATTTGATTTACAGTCAAAAGTATATGGAGACATATATATATTTGGAGAAGAAAATAATATCAATATAATATATAGTTATGCCAATTTAATTAACTCTAAATTATGGACCATTCAACATGTAATAGGTTACAATAATACTTGGAATCAATATAGTGTAATAAAATTTGCCTCTCATAGGAATTCTGCTGCCTATGTTATTGATAAAGATACATTAGGAAATATACAATTGCTATATGGTTCTATAGAAGATTATACTTCTCAAATTTATCATACTTTCTATAACTTTTACGCCAAAATTTGGAATCCAAGTCCTTCAAAATTAACTACATCCAAAATAAATAAGGTAAGTCCTTATATATTTGTAGACACAAAAAACCATATCCATTCATTATGGCTAGAATCTTTGGATAATAACCATATACTAAAATATAGTAAACTTAATACCTTAGATGGGAAAAAATATATTTGGAAGCAAATAAAAATCCCATATATATCCGATTGTTACAATTATCCGATTATGTTTGAAGAAAACAACCTTCTCAAAATTGCATATATTAAATCTGATACCATTGGTTACTTATATTCAGCAGATTATGGTGATACTTGGTATGAAGGAGATAGTTTCAATACTGACTTTTCTAATATCAACCTTATTAAAGTATCTAAACATGATTCAGCGTATAAAAATATTAAAGTTAATCATATATACGCCTTATTAGAAGAAAAGTTGAACTTCCTCTTCTTGGATTCTATTAATTCTTCAAATGTTGCTTATTCTAATTTAAAAAAAGATTACGAAAAATCTTCTTTGGAAAATAATAAATTAGAAGAAATAGAAACTAAAATTGAAAACATTTTAAATAACCAAGAAACAATAAATGATCTTTTATTAAAAAATATAGATTCTCAAAAACGAGTAGAAGTAAATATACAATCCCTAATAGATATATTGTCAAATAAAAAAAATTCTTTATTTGAAAAGCTATTTAAATGGTAATTTTCTCTATTTTTTTGTTACCACTCTTTCGTTCTACTAAATAAACACCCTCTATTTCAGCATTAATTTTTTTGGCTTCTTTTTTTATGATATTGAAATATCTTATATTCTTAAATTTAATCGAATAACTACATCCAGCTTTTATTCCACACGGCGTGGAAATAAGCTGGAAATTTTTATATCCTAATTTTTCTAAAATTGAAAAAGTATAAACTGCCATATTTTTTGATTTAAATACAATAATATAATATTTGTAATCCATGTTTATATTCACTCCTTCCATATTATAAATATATTCATCGCTAATATAGGAGTTACATATTTTTGCCAAAACCATAAAATGAATTAGGGACAAAGAAAGGAGAAAATTTTATGAACAATTATTATAAAAAGTATATCTATGAATTCATTAAAAAAAGAATGGAGAAAAACAAACTAAAAACACCTAATGGTGTTTCTATAATCGCCTGTACTAATAAACCTCATGTGATGTTAGTATATAAGTATGGACACTAAATAAGGTTTTTTATATACTACTAAATGAGGAAGGAAGTGTCCATAAAATGTCTAAAAGAAAAACTTATACAGATGAATTCAAAATAATGATTGCAGAGTTAGTATTATCAGGAAAAACAGTTAGGGAAGTAGCAGACGAATATGGCCTAAGCCAAACAGCAATACGTAATTGGGTAAAGAAGAAAACACCGATAGATGTAAAGGGAGATACCACAAATCTTGAAGAAATTCTAAAAATCAAGAAGGAAAATGCAAGACTTAAGGAAGAAAATGATATATTAAAAAAAGCTATGGCCATATTCGCAACCAAATAAATCCTGATATTATATTTGAAATAATAAAAGCTAATTCTAAGGAACACAGCATAGATACTATGTGCAAGGTGCTAAAATATCCTAGAAGCACCTATTATGATAAGCATAAGGAAAAGCCTGGAAACAAGTGGAAAACTCTTAATAAGAAGCTTAGAGAAGATATTCTAACAATCTATAATAATAGTAACAAAATCTATGGAGCCCCTAAAATTCGCAAAGAGTTGATGAAAATGGGCTATGAAACTATTAGCATTAAGCGGGTTCAAAGGCATATGAAAAAATTAGGAATCAGATCAATTGTGGTTAAAAAATATAGGCCTTATAGAGCCAAAAAGGTATATGAACAAGGTGAAAACCTATTAAATAGAGACTTTTCTACAACGAAGATAAATGAAAAATGGGTCGCTGATATTACATATATTCATACTTTAAAGGATGGATGGAATGCAGGGTGTCCAAATAAATGGACAGGGATAATTGCTTTTGTTTTATTAGTAATCTTATTTTCTATTTTATTTACATCAATATTGTAGCTTTCTTCATCTATATCAACAAAAACAGGTGTTGCTCCTACTTGAGATATAGCCTCAGCAGTAGCAAAGAAAGTAAAAGGTGTTGTTATCACTTCATCACCTTTGCCAATTCCATAGGCTTTAAGAGCTAAAAATAATGCATCAGTACCATTAGCAACTCCTATGCCATAGTTAGTGCTGGTAAATTCCGCTATTTCTTTTTCCAATCTACTTACGTTTTCACCTAGTATGAAATTACCACTATCTATTACTTTTTGTATAGCTTTATCTATTTCATCTTTAATATATTTATATTGTGCTCTTAAATCTATTAATGGTATATTCATCTTACTCCTCTCCATTCTAAACATATAAACAGACCATATATATTATCGTATTATAAAATTATGCATTAGTAATTAATAATGTTACAATTATACCTTTATCATATAAAAACCTTTGCCATAATATATGACAAAGGCTAATTATCAACTTGATAGATAGATTCTACTACCTCTACCTAATATTAATTTATTGAATTTTTTAATTCCTTCTTCCTTCCCAATAATAGAGCCTTCCCCTATTATTGAGTTTTCAATTGAGTTTCCAACTCCCCTAATAGTGCAACCATCAAATATAATAGAGTTTTCCAAATTTGATTTTTCAATATTAACTTTATCCCCTATTGATGTATAAGGTCCAATATAAGAATATTTAATTATAGTATTTTCTCCTACAATTATAGGACCTCTTACTAGGCTATTATATATAGCTGATCCTTTCCCAAGGATTATTTTTCCAGATACATGAGAATTAACTACTTCACCAATTATATTGTTTTCAATAATAGATAGTCTACCTATATTTTCTCTTATTACATCTATTGGGGTGCCTATATCTCTCCAGTTTTCTTTTAATACCTGATAATCTATGTTATATCCATTGTCTAATAACCATCTTATTGCATCAGTTATTTCATACTCCCC
>NZ_DATHXO010000535.1:0-1522 GCF_035459645.1 Schnuerera sp. | reverse complement strand
AACACCTACTAGAGCTTTATTAGCTATAAGTAATTGGTTAAGTGAATATTGGTACTTATTTATAGGGATAGCTTTGTTTATAATTGTAGGAATTATATCCTTTGGTAAGACAACAGAAGGAAGAATATTCTATGATACTTTGAAGATAAAAATACCTGGAATAAAGAATATGAATATAAAGATTATTACCTCTAGATTTACTCGGACTTTATCCACTTTGCTTTCTAGTGGTATACCTCTCTTACAAGGACTAGATGTAGTTAGTAAAGTAGTTGGTAATAAAGTAGTTTCAAATAAACTGAATGAAGCCAAGGATGATATTAGGAAAGGTATTCCCATGTCTAGAACTATAAAGGATATAGGCTTATTTCCACCTATGGTAGATTCAATGATAAAAATTGGCGAGGAATCAGGTGCATTAGATGATATACTCTATAAGACAGCTGATTTTTTTGATGAAGAAGTAGAAGCCTCATTACAAAAGATGACAACATTATTAGAACCTATTTTAATAGTATTTATGGCAGTAATCATAGGTTTCATAGTGATAGCAATGGCTATGCCAATGTTTGATATGGTGAATACTATAGAGATATAGTACAAGTATCACAAAATAAATGTTTTTAATCTATAGATTGAATTAAATTGAATATCTAGGGCAAACCCATCGAAAGATGGAGACGCAAAACCAGAGTCTAAAATTACTCTAAGTAATCATGATCGTTCGGCTGCATAAATTATATTATTTTTATATATTTATGTAGCCTTTTTATAACGATAAAATAAATACAAGGGGGAGAAAAGATGTTTCAATGGATTTTAAAAAAGATTAATAAGAACAATAAAGGTTTTACATTAGTAGAACTAGTAGTGGTAATAGCCATACTAGGAATACTAGCAGGAATAGCCGTACCAAAACTAGGAGCTTCCAGAAGAAGAGCAGCAATAATAGCCCATAATGCTAATGTTAGGACTTTAATGAGCGCAGCCACTATGTATATAGCTGATTACGGTGTGCCAAGTGAGAAACTTACTTGGACTGAAGATGATGAAGATAAAAGTTGGGAATCCTACCTTCAAGAATGGCCAGAAGTGCCAAATGGATTATCAGATGTAAAAACAGACGATCCGATAGAAGGAAGTTATAAAGTAACAATTGATACAAACGGTGATATAGAAGTAACACCAGGGGAATATAAAGAATCTGACGGTGATGATTAAAGCTAGTGAGCTACCAGAGATGATTTCTATGTCTAAAAATAAATGAACACTATCAATAAAGGAGGCTACAAATGGCAATATTTTTATTTCTATTAGGTACTATCATAGGTTCCTTTTTGAATGTCTGTATATATAGAATACCTAAAAAAGAGAGTATAGTTTTTCCTGGTTCTTATTGTCCAAACTGTAGCACTCCTTTAAAATGGTATGATTTAGTACCAGTGCTTAGCTTTTTATTTCTCAAAGGGAAATGTAGATGCTGTGGGGAGAGAATCTCCCCAAGGTATCCTACTGTGGAATT
>NZ_DATHXO010000534.1:0-2574 GCF_035459645.1 Schnuerera sp. | reverse complement strand
CTATAGCTGCCGCTGAACGAGTCGTGTTTGCTTTTTTAGATAGGTCATAAGTTCTTTCATCATCTATAAAGTATTTTAAAGTGCATTGGGTTTTAGACAAGGCATTTTTATTAATTCCCATATATGCCATTTTAGTATCAGTATAAATAGTGCCACCTTTACCAATGCCTTTTTTAGCTTCTTCAACAAAATTTTTTTTAAAGTCTATAATCTTTCTATAATCAAAATCTCCTGTGGTATGAATCATTCTCTTTGCAATAATTTTTTCTTCATCATTAAAAGATGTATCTTCCATTACTTCTTCTATAATATCCATACTATTATTTTCTATTTCCATTGGATTCTTAATATACATGATTTCCCTCCTTATCTTTTGTTCTCTATGCCATCTAATAGATAATTAAAAGCTTCCTTATTGCCGAGGAAATTAATATGGGGATAAGCCCCTAATACATTTTTATAGCTATATCCACATTGCCAATTTCTATTGGTTTTAGGTTTATATATATAATATAAAGGTCTGTTTTCTGTTTCTATAATTGATCGGTGGAATTCTTGACCTACTAAGCTTTGTCCTTTTTTCCCCAATATAGTATCCTCCATTAATTGAATATTTGTATATCCAAACCTTTGGAGTGTATCCATCATATAGGCCTTCCCTTTAAATATTCCAACCATTGGAATACCTTCTATTTCCTCTACCAAGTACATAAGTCCTCCAGCTTCTCCATATATATAGCCTCCTAGTTCTGCCATTTTTCTAATAGAATTTATCATAGTTTGATTTTGAGAAAGCTCTTTTTTATACAATTCAGGGTATCCTCCACCAATGTATAATAAATCACATTTTGGTATTTCTTTATCCTCTAGTGGAGAAAAGTATTCCACTTGACAGCTGTTTTCCAATAGTCTTAAATTTTCATTATAATAAAAAGAGAAAGCTTTATCATAGGCTATGGCTACCTTAATATTTCTTTTTGTTGGATATTCATATTTAGATATATCTATATCATTCATAAGATTGATTATCTCGTCTATATGTACAGTTTTTTCCATAATCTTTGATAGCTTATCAATTATTTTGGCTGTATACTGGTTTCCCATACTTTGAACTAAACCAAGATACCAACTTTGTATTTCAAGAGCCTTATCTTCTTCTACATAGCCTAATACTTTAATCCCTATATATTCTTCGATTTTCTCTTTTAATAGAAGGTAGATATCCTTTCTTACTTTATTCAAAATGATCCCTTTAATCCTAGAATCTGAAAAATCTACCATTCCTTTTATCTTTGGAATAGCTGAAAACATTTCCCCTTTTGGTGTATAGATAAGAATGGCGTTGATATTTAGTTTTTTCGAGATATGGTAACTAGAATTCTCAAAAGTATTATATATCCCATCAAAATATCCCATAGCCCCCTCTATTAGTGCATATTCTCCTTTGTTAATAGATAGGGCTTCCTTCAATCCTTCTTGTCCCATCATATGCATATCTAAATTCACTGCCCTTTTTCCTGAAGCTAATCTTAAATAACTGGTATCAATAAAATCTGGTCCAGTCTTAAAGGCAGATACATCTAATTTCCTGTTTTTTAATGCTTTAATTAACCCTAGGGTAATCAAAGTTTTCCCTGTATAACTGGCTGGAGCTGTAATCATTATGGTTTTCATTTACAATCTCTCCAATTCTTTGAAAGTCTTTATAAGTTTTAAATTATTATCTCTATCCTTTATAGCTACTCTAATATAGGTATTATCTAATCCATTAAAGCTGGAACATTTTCTAATAACCAACCCTCTTTTTAGAAAGAAATTGAATACATATTCTTCATTCCATTTCAATAGTTTTATAAGTATATAATTGGCATGGGTTTTAAAAGCCCTTATCCCTTCAACTTCCAATAATTTATTTAGGACAAATTTTCTTTCTTTTTCTATATAGGCTTGGCTCTTTTCTATATAATCTTTACATTTAAAAATATATCTACCAGCCCTATCTGCCAGAGAATTAACACTCCAAGGCAATTCTGTTTTCCCATATTTTTCTGCCATATCTTTTGATACACAACCGTAACCTAATCGGATACCAGGAAGAGCAAAGAACTTGGTAGCCGCTCTAATTATTCCTACATTTTTAAAAGATTTTTTCCCAAATATTTCAATACTATCATAATCCTTTGGACAGAACTCATAAAAAGCTTCATCTAATAGTAGATATCCACCTTTTCTTTTGACTATTTCGTATAATTCTATTAAAATTTCTTTTCCAATCCTTAAGCCCGTTGGATTGTTTGGATTCCCTAGGATTAACAAATCTTCAGATTTTATTCTCCTTTCTATAGAAGCTAAATCTAAGGTGAAATCCTCTTTATAACTTAATTTAACTATTTCTTTATCATGGATTAAAGCTCTTTGTTCATATTCAGAAAATGATGGTATTGCAACTATTATTCTAGGAAATAAAAGTATAAAATTATTTATTATATCCACCGCTCCATTGCCTACTATTATATTGTCTGAATCACATTTTAGATATTTAGATATATTGGTTTTAAGATGCCTATACTTTAT
>NZ_DATHXO010000533.1:0-3284 GCF_035459645.1 Schnuerera sp. | reverse complement strand
GATTTGCTAAAAAAATATGGGGTAGATACGATAGAATTAGGAGTTCAATCCTTAGACGATACAGTGTTAAATAGAAGTGGTAGAGGTCATAACAGACGCCAGGTTTATATGGCCTCTAAACTAATTAAAGAATATAATTTTAATCTAGGATTACAAATGATGATAGGTTTAGTAGGAGATAGTAAAGAAAAGGCTATTTATACTGCTAAAGAGTTTATAAAAATAAATCCTTATTGTGTAAGGATTTATCCAACTCTAGTCATAAAAGATACTTTCTTAGAAAAGATGTATCAAAAAAATTCTTATAAACCGCTATCTCTTGAGGAGGCAATTGATATATCTGCTCATTTACTTATGCTCTTTGAGTACCATAATATAAATGTGATTAGAGTAGGATTGCAGCCTACAGAAAACATTCAACTTGGGAAAGATGTTGTAGCTGGACCTTTCCATCCATCATTTAGACAATTGGTAGAATCCTATATATATAGAATTATATTAGAAAAACATTTGGAGCCGTTGAAAAATAATATAATTGAGAAAAACATGGTGGTAAAAGTAAACAATAAAAACATATCAAATCTTGTCGGTCAGAAATCATCAAATACTAATTATTTACTTCATAAGTATAGATTAAAATCTATAAAAGTATATAGTAAAGATATTGAAAATGATATTATAAGCATATCGATAGGCGAATTTTATGATAAAATATATAGAAGCAAAACTATAGAAGAGTATTTAAAGAAAAAAGGAATAATATGAATTTAAAGGGTGATTAAATTTGCACTTAAAAAAAGTAGAAATTCATGGTTTTAAATCCTTTGCAGATAAGGTAGAAATTGATTTTAAAGAAGGCATTACTGCAATTGTAGGACCGAATGGTAGTGGAAAAAGTAATATAGCTGATGCAATTCGATGGGTATTAGGAGAACAAAGTATTAAAACCTTAAGGGGAAGCAGAATGGAGGATGTGATTTTTTCTGGTACTGATACAAGACGCCCTTTAGGGTATACTGAGGTAACTATCACTTTTGATAATAAGGATGGAATCATACCAGTGGAATATCAGGAAGTTGCTATTTCTAGAAGGATGTTTCGTTCTGGCGAAAGCGAATATTATTTAAATAAGAATTCCTGTAGATTAAAAGATATTAAAGAGATTTTTATGGATACTGGAGTAGGAAAAGACGGTTATTCAATAATTGGACAAGGTAGAGTAGATGAAATACTAAGTACAAAACCAGAGGGTAGAAGAAATATCTTTGAAGAAGCAGCTGGAATAGTCAAGTATAAAACTAAAAAAATAGAGGCAGAAAAAAAACTAGAAAAAACCGATAATAATTTAATTAGAATAAAAGATTTAATACATGAGCTTACTAATCAATCTGAAAATTTAAAGGAACAATCTGAAAAAGCAAATGAATTTATTCAGTTTTCAAATAAACTCAAAGAAATTGAAGTCAATCTACTTATTAGAAAAGTAGATGAATTAGAAAAGAATATTGCTAGAAGTACTGAAAAAAAAGAAAAGCTCCATATGAAAATGGAACAAATTATAAATAAAAAAAATCTTATTGAAAATAAATTTAATATAATGAAAGAGAAAATTACTAACTTAGATTCGTCTATAGATACAATTGAAAAAGAAAAAAATGAAACTTTTAATTTATTAAATAAAAATGAGAATGATTTAATACTATTAGAAGAAAAGAAAAAATTTTATATAAAGGATATAGAAAGATTAACAAAGGAAATCCAAGAGTTAAATTTAAAATTGAAGAAATTAGATGATGAAAAAATTGAGTTATTAAATGAAAAATCAAACTTAGTAATACAACTCAATCTTTCAAAAGAAGAATATAACGAAAAAAATATAAATTTAGAAAAACTAAATGAAAAAATTAAAATAAAAGAAAAAGAAATTGAAACAAAAAAAGATAATGCAATTGAAGTCTACAATTTAATTCAGGATAAAAAGAATAGAATAAATAGTTTTTTAAGTTTTAAAGAAAATATTCACAAAAGAATTAAGCATGTAGAAAGAGAAATTGAATTTATATCAAAGAAAAACAAAGAGGATAAAAACATACTAAAGAAAATTGAAATTAAAGAAGAAGAAAAAAAGGAAACGATAGTTAAACAAGGCAAATATTTAGCTAACTTGAAATTAGAAGAAGAAGATTATAAGAATAGATTAGATGCACTTTATAAAGAGATCAACCAAAACAAGGTAGGATTACAAGGGAAGATTTCAAATTATAACTTGCTTAAAAATATGGAAGAAGACTATGAAGGGTATTATAAAAGTGTTAAAAACTTAATGTTAGCTAGTAAAAAAACTGAATCTTTAAGAAATAGATTAATAGGGGTTGTAGCTGATTTAATTAAAGTTGAAGAAAGATATGAAAAAGCTATAGATGTAGGATTAGGAGGAAGCTTACAAAATATTGTTACAAAAGACGAAATTGATGCTAAATTTATTATTGAATATCTGAGAGAAAAGAAATTGGGACGAGTGACTTTTTTGCCTATTTCAAATATTAAAGGTAAATCCCTATATATAAGCCCTAATGATAGGGAAAAGTATAATATACTAGGATTAGGTTCAGAACTGGTAATTTATGATGAAAAATATAAAAATCTCTTTGAATATTTATTAGGTAGAACCATAATTGTAGACAATTTGGATCTAGCTAATAAAGTAGCTAGAAGATATAATTATTCCTATAAAATTGTTACCTTAAAAGGAGATATAATAAATGCAGGTGGTTCTATTACTGGAGGAAGTTTGCCAAAGGTAAGCGGAAATATTCTTAACAGAAAGTCTAGAATAGAAAAGATAAGAAAAGACATAAATAATCTATCTAAAATACAAAATAGTTTAGAATATGAAAAGAATGATTTAAAATTAAAAATAGAAAAAAATTCAATAAATTTAAAAGAAATAGAAGAAGAACTTCAAAAAAATAATATTGAAATTATTAGAATTGAAAATGAAAAAAGTAAAATTATTACGGAATTAAAAAGAAACAATGAATCCTTAATCAAGTATAAAAATGAAATAGGAAAGTTAAATTTAGAACTAGATAATATAAAAAAAGATGAAGAAAAATTAAAAGAGGAATTAGCTTTAATTGATGAAGAAAATAATTGGGTTCAAGAAGATATTAAAGATTTGATCTTAAAATTTGAAAAAGTAAAAATCTTGATCTCGGCGTTTGTGGTTACAAGGCCAAATTGGGTTCCAAGTGATCCGTTTGATTCGATCTCTTTATGCGTAT
>NZ_DATHXO010000532.1:0-4382 GCF_035459645.1 Schnuerera sp. | reverse complement strand
ATGTATCTAAAAAAATGAATATTCCATTATTAAACAATCATCTTATAAAAAACAAATGGACTTTAGATCAAAATAAACTAGGAAAAATTGAGAGAAAAAACAATTTAAAGGATTCTTTTAAAACTATTAATGCAGAAGAATTTAAAGGTAAAGAAATTCTTTTAATTGACGATATTATTACTACAGGAACAACTTTAGAAGAATGTAGCAAATCCCTTAAAGAAGGCGGGGCAAAAAAGATATATGGACTAGCTATTACTTCTAGTATGAAAATGTGAGGTGAGAATATGGATGTAAGAAATTGCAGTCGTTGTGGGAAAATATATGCTTACGATGGATTTAATATATGCTTACAATGTAGAAGAAAAGATGAAGAAGATTTTAAAAAGGTAAAGGAATATATAGATGAAAACCCGGGGGTTAATATATCGGAAGTTTCAGAAGAAACAGGAGTAGATACCAAGAAGATCATATCCTTTTTAAGAGAAGGAAGATTAGAAGTGGAAGATGAACATAATTTACTTCTTAGCTGTGAAAGATGTGGAGCTTCAATAAAAACAGGAAGGTTTTGTGAAAAATGTACTGTAGAAATGCAAAGAGAATTTAAGCAAAGTATAGGTGGAGGTAGGGATCCTAAAGATCTTGAAAATGGAAGAGCTAAGGAAAGGATTAGAATTACAGATAGATATAAGAAAAGATAATTTAATAAAATAAAAATTAAAGTATCACCCCATTTAACCGATAATAATATTGAGGAAATGGGGTGTATTTTTATGAAAATAAATAAAACTGACAAGGTATTACAAATTTATAACGATATGAAAAACAATAAAATAAAACCAAATAAAAATACCTTTGGGAAAGATGAATTGAAAGTTTCGGAAAAAGCTATTGATTATCAGTTTGCAATGAATAAATTAAAAGAAATACCAGATATAAGGAAGGAAAAGGTAGAAAAAATTAAAAGGGAGATAGTATCTGGAAACTATAATGTAGATGGACAAAAGATAGCGGAAAAGATGTTTGAAGGTATTAGTTTTGACAAGAAAATATAATGAGGTGGCAATATGACTTTTTCTGAAGAATTAATAGATCTGTTAAAAAAAGAGTTAAAAATACTTCTAGCTTTAAAAGAATCAACTTTTGAAAAAACGGATTTGATTATAGAAAATCAAGTAGAAAAGCTAGAAGAAATGCTTAAAAAAGAAGAAGAACTTATAAATACTATGGCAATAACAGAAGAGAAAAGAATAAAACTTTTAGATAGTTGGGGAGTAGATACCAATACCCCCTTATCAGAATTAATAAAAAACATTCCAGAAAAAAAAGAGAATTTAATTGATATAGGCGAAAAGCTGTCTAAGTCCTTAGAAGAAATCCAAAGTAGAAACGATATCAACAATCAATTGATTAACGAAAATTTGCAATGGTTAGATTTTAATATGAACTTGCTTACCAATACCCAGACGCCAACTACTTATGGAAAGGAAAAGAAGGGGAAAGAAACTAAGAATAATTTGTTTGATAGGAAGGTGTAGATATGAGTTTTGGAGGATTATATATTTCCATATCGGGAATTAATGCAAATAAAAAAGCTTTAGATACAGTATCTCATAATATTGCCAATGTAGATAACCCAAACTATGTAAGGCAAAGTGCAATCCATGCAGAGAGTCGATACTCTACCAATATTATTACAAGATACCAAATGGGTTCAGGAGTAGATGTTCAACAAATTAGACAGATAAGAGATGAGTTTTTAGATGCAAAATTAAGAAGGGAAATGGCAACATTTGGATACTATAATACTAAATCAGAAATATTAAATGAGATTGAAGTAATATTTAATGAGATAACCAGTAGTGGCCTTCAAAATGTAATGGATGATTTTTGGGACGGTTGGTCAGAATTATATAAGGAACCAGATAGTTTGACCATAAGAGGCCTTCTCCATGAAAAAGCAGTAGCTTTGACTACTACAGTAAACCATATATCCGTCCAATTGGACAACCTACAATTTAATTTAAACAAAGAAATGTTAAATAAATCGGAAGAAGTAAATTCTTTATTAGAGGAAGTATCAGAATGGAATAAAAAGATTAAACTAGCAGAAGGCTATGGCCCTCATATATCAGCCAATGATTATAGAGATGAGCGTAATGCAGCTTTAGATAGGCTATCAGAACTAATTCCTATAGATTATCATGAAAATAAATATGGGGAAGTTGTAGTTACATTAAATGGTAGAGATTTAATAAATGGAGATTATTTCAACCCTATAGATGTTCAATTAAATGAAAAAGGTCATGGTGAAATTTATTGGACAGACACAGGAAATCCTATAGATTTAAAAGGATTAGGAGAACTAGGAGGATATATAGACGCTAGAGACAAGGTAGTAGTAGAATATAGGGAAAGATTGAATGTTTTGGTGGGAACTATAGCTAATTCCATTAACGATGTACACCAACAAGGCACTGGTTTAGATAACAGTACAGGCGTGAAATTTTTTGACTTTGAAGAAGATGACCCAGCAGCAACAATAAAGGTAAATCCAGAATTGGAAGATTTCAATAAAATTGCAGCTGGAAAAACAGGTGCAAAAGGGGACGGAGATATTGCAAAAGAAATATTAGGCTTAAGAGAAGAACTTCTATTCAATGATTATACGTTTGATGAATATACAGGACCAGCAGATGGTGAAGATGGCACTATGACTATAGACAATTTTTACCGAGACCTAATTTTAAGCTTAAGTCTAGAAAGAGAACAAGCCAGGGATATGGTATTAAACCAAGTTATGCTAATAAACCAGATAGACGGAAGAAGACAAGAAATATCCTCCGTATCTTTAGATGAAGAAATGGCAAATATGCTAAAATACCAACACTCTTATGTAGCAAACAGCAGGGTTATAAATGCCATAGATGAGATGATTGAGACTATTATCAATAGATTGGGAATAGTTGGAAGATAAAGCTACAAATTGTGAATTATGAATTGTAAATTGTGAATGAGGACTCAATTTTTCGCGAAAAATTGGTTGATAATTGTGAGGTAATTGTATATGACGGGGAATTTGATTAGAGATAAGAGTTATGAATTTGCTTTGAGAATTATGAAAATGTATAGGCATATGATAAAGAACAATGTGGAACATGAAATTGCAAAACAATTACTAAGAAGTGGTACGAGCATAGGAGCTAATGTTGAGGAAGGTTGTTCTGCGCAAAGTAGAAAGGACTTTATTCACAAATTATCAATTGCACAAAAAGAAGCTTTTGAAACAAGATATTGGCTTAGGCTACTAAGGGATAGCGGAGAAATTAAAAAAGAACATGGAAACAGTATGATAAAAGATTGCGATGAACTAATAAGTATATTAACGAGCATCTTAAAGACAACAAAAGCCAACACAAAATAATTTATTATTTTGAAAATGGCTCTAAACAAATTTTTTTATAGCACAGAGTTATTAATCTAATTAATATTTAAATAACAACTAATTTACAATTCACAATTTAAAATTCAAAATTTTTACGAAGGGACTGAGTAAATATGCATTTTGGTTTCAATACAGCTGTACAATCTTTGTTAGCAAGTCAAAGATCTTTATATATAACCAATCATAATATAAGCAATATGAATACAGAAGGATATTCAAGACAACAAGGGGCCCAAAGGGCTACAAGCCCATATAATTTACCAGGAACAGGCTATTTAGGAACAGGGACGGAAATATATGATATAGCTAGAGTAAGAGATTCCTATGTAGATTTTAAATATTATAATGAAAATGCTCCAAAAGGGGAATGGTTAATTAAGAGGGATACTCTATCTGAAATAGAAAAGCTATTTGGAGAGCCTTCTAAAAGTAGTTTTAGGCAGTATTTAGATGATTTTTATACTGCTTTGGATAATATGAGCAAAAACCCTTCCGATTTTTCCTATAGAGAACCAGTAAGGGAAAATGCTCTAGCCTTTACTAAACATATAAATGAATCAGCAGTAAGGCTAGAAGAATTACAAAAAGAAACGGAAGTTTCCATAGATACTAAAGTAAGAAAGATAAATAGCGTAGCAACCCAAATTGCTTCATTGAATAGGCAAATTTATTCCAATGAACTAGATGGTAGAAAAGCCAACGATTTAAGAGATAGAAGGGATTTATTAGTAGATGAACTATCTCAAATAGTAAATGTAAAAGTGGATGAATCAAAAGATGGTAAATTTAGAGTAAATATTAGTGGCGTTTCCATAGTAGACCATACAGATGTAAATGTTATAAAAACAGATAGTGATGATGAAGATAATATAGTATTAAAATGGAGTAATGATAGTAAAGTCAATTTAAGATCAGGAGAATTAAAAGGGTTATTAGA
>NZ_DATHXO010000531.1:0-2061 GCF_035459645.1 Schnuerera sp. | reverse complement strand
GAATATTGAATTAGATAAGAAGATTTCAATTATTGTTCCAGTATATAATGAAGCTTCTACAATAGATGAATTAATAGATAGTTTAAAACAATTTAAGGATTATTGTGAGATTATATTTGTAGATGGTGGAAGTACTGATGGAACTAATAGAATAATTGAAGGAAAACATAGACTTGTATACTCTCCAAAGAAAGGTAGATCTTTTCAAATGAACTATGGAGCGTCATTGTCAAAAGGAGATATACTTCTATTTTTACATGCAGATAGTTTTTTGCCTAGTGATGCCCTTAATCAAATCCAAAAAATAATTTTCCAAGGTTATAAAGTTGGCTGTTTTAAAATAAAATTTGATAGTAGAAATATTCTTATGAAGATATGTGGCTTTATGTCAAATTTAAGAGTTAGACTAAGAAACATAGCTTTTGGAGATCAGGGAATATTTATAAGCAGAAGTTATTTCTATGAATTGGGTGGATTTGCAGAGATACCTCTTATGGAGGACTATCAATTGTCAATGGATATAAAAGCAGATGGTGAAAAAATAGCTCTAGCAGGAACAAAGATAAAGACTTCAGAAAGAAGATTTGTAAAGAATGGTAGACTTAGGACAATGGCAAGGATGCAAAGACTACAATACATGTATAGAAAAGGAGAGGACATTGAAGTAATTGCAAATCTATACAAATAGGAAGGTGAAAGATTTGACAGTAAACTATGAAAAATGTATCAACTGTGGAAAATGTACGAAGCACTGTTCATTTTTAAAAAAATATAATATTAATTTAAAGGAATATGCTAACCTAGCCCATCTTGCGTTTAACTGTTATCTTTGTGGAGAATGTAAGAGGGTTTGTCCAGTTGATATAGATGGTCGTCAGTTATCTTTAGATTTGAGAGAAAAGAGAATAAAAGAGGGCTATAATTTATATTTAAATGGCTATGGTGCTTTATTATTAGAAAAAAGAAACTATATTTTTAAAAACTATGCAAATGTAAATAGTAAAGTGGCTCTCTTTCCTGGATGTAATTTTCCGGCATACTATCCTAAGACCACTATGATTATTTCAGAAAAACTGAAAGAGAATTTTGGAATTTCTACAATATTTGATTGTTGTGGCAAACCTATATCTGATTTAAATTTAAAAAAAGAAAAGGGATATATAAGAGATAGATTAAACAATAGATTTAAAGAATTAGGAATTGAAGAACTAATATTATTATGTCCCAATTGTTATTATTATTTAAAAGAGAATTTAGATATTAAAATATCTATGATATATGAACACGATGAGATAATGGAGAGTTTAATTTTTAAAGATAATTCTAACAAAATAGAAGGATTATTATTTTTACCATGTCCAGATAAAGATAGTAGGACAATCTATAAAATGTTAGAAAAGTATATCGATAATAACAGCCTCCAAGAAATAACAAATATACAATGTTGTGGGGCAGGTGGTTGTGCATCTATAAAAGAGAAAGAGTTGACTAAGGACCTACAAGATGGGTTTAAAGCTTATGATAAGAGAATATATCTTTACTGTGCAACTTGTGCAGGCATGATAACAAAATCAAATGTAAATGTTGAACATATCCTATGTAAATTGCTTAATACAGATGAAAAAATATCAACAGGAATAGCTACAGTGAAAAACAGAGCATTATTTTCCATTAAAAGACAGAGGTGATACTTTGGTTAGAAAAATAATAATAGATTGCGATAATACTTTTTCCATAGATGGGTGTGATATAGATGATGGTCTTGCAATCATATACACCTTAGCTCAAAAGGACACAGAAGTCTTGGGCATAAATACAACATTTGGGAATAATAAATTGGATATTGTATATCCAAATACAATTTCTTTTATGAAAAATATTGGATGTTCAGAAATTCCTGTTTTTAAAGGTTCTGAGGATTCTTATAAAAACAATGAAGCTGGAAAATTTCTAGTAGAGATGGCAGATAAGCATAATGGAGAGTTATCTATATTAGCAACAGGCTCTTTAACGAATTTATACCATGCTTGGCAGATGGATAATAATTTTTATGAAAAGATA
>NZ_DATHXO010000530.1:0-6507 GCF_035459645.1 Schnuerera sp. | reverse complement strand
AAGAATATAAAAATATTTTTAAATATACTGGCAGGGCCTCTACTGATTTTGTTGAACTTATAGGGAATGGAGTAACTTATATAAACATGGGAATCATGGGCCTAATTTGCATAATTTATGTATTAGTTTCTAAGGGAACTTTTAATGGTCCTGTGATAGCTGGTATTTTAACTGTAGTAGGTTTTGCTGCATATGGGAAACACCCAAAAAATGTAATTCCAATATTAATTGGAATAATATTAGCATCTAGTATAAGTATTTGGGATATGTCTTCAACCTTAGTGATTATTGCTGGGTTATTTGGTACAACTTTAGCCCCTGTGGCAGGTAAGTTTGGTTGGATAGCTGGTATAATTACAGGTTCATTACATTTATCTATGGTAATGAATATAGGAGTAATACATGGTGGAATAAATCTTTATAATAATGGATTTGCTGGAGGGATAGTAGCGGGAATTGTAGTTCCAGTTATAAAAGTATTTAAAGAAGAATATTAGGTGTTCAAACTAAAAGGTTTTTTATAATTTTTTATAGATGATATTATGAAATAATATTAACAAGAAATAAATAAGTATTTTTGATATACTATTAAGTAAGTAGAACACACTAACTAATTAAAGTGTTAATACTCAAGATAAAGGAGATGAAAAAATGAGTGATTATATACCAACCAGAGAAGAAGCCTTTGAATTATTAAAGGAGTACAACAAAAATGAAAGCTTAATTAAACATGCTTTGGCAGTAGAAGGGGTTATGGTACACTTTGCAGAACTATTTGGTGAAGAAGATAAAGAAAAATGGGCTGTAATAGGTCTTATGCATGATTTGGACTATGAAATGTATCCAGAACAACACTGTATCAAGACGGAAGAAATACTAAAAGAAAGAAACTGGCCAGAGGAATATATAAGGACCATTATAAGTCATGGATGGGGAATATGTACGGATGTGGAACCTGTAGAAACTATTGACAAGGTTTTATATACTATCGATGAACTAACAGGTTTAATAGCTGCAACTGCTTTAGTAAGACCAAGTAAAAGTGTTTTAGATATGAAACCTAAATCAGTGAAAAAGAAATGGAAGCAAAGTAGCTTTGCAGCTGGAGTAGACAGAACTATAATTGAAAAAGGAGCAGAAATGTTAGATATGGATTTAAATACAGTAATATCTGAAACTATTAAAGGAATGCAAAAGGTGGCAGAGGAAATTGGATTAAAAGGGAATATATAAGTTTTACCTTAGAGTCGCAAGTATTAAAAGCGGCTCTTTTATATTGGAGTAAATAAAAGCATAAGACACATTTATAATAATTAGATGTTTATCTAATTATTATATTGACATATTAAATATTGCATCATATAATATAAACAACAAATAATTTGGGGGTTATATTATGGATGTGAAACTTATTAAACAAAAGGATTTCTCTTTATTGATATTAGGGAAATTGGTATCTTTACTTGGAAGTAATATGCAACAGTTTGCTTTATCTTTATACGTTCTTGAATTGACTGGGTCTGCAACCATATTTGCATCAATTCTATCAATATCAATTCTTCCTAGGCTTTTATTATCACCCGTTGCAGGTGTTTTTGGAGATTGGTTTGATAGAAAAAAGACTATTGTATTATTGGATTTATTAAACTTTATAATAATTGGCATATATGCAGCAATTTTCAGTATAAATGGAAGTATTACAATTCCTATGATATATGTACTGGTAATTCTATTGGAAATAACTGAAATATTCTTTGGTTCAGCTATGTCAGCTGTAATTCCTAGTATAGTGAATAAAGATGATTTATTAGATGCAAATTCATTTAACTCCTTAGTTATGAATATAGGGCAGTTACTAGCTCCATTACTTGGTGCTATCATATATGGAAGCTTTGGTTTAAAACTAGTTATGATAATCAATTCCATCAGCTTTTTATTATCAGCTATTAGTGAAATGTTTATAAATGTTCCTAAAAAACATAAGAAGCCTGAAAGTATAAGTATAAAAGCTTTTAAAACTGATTTAAAGGAAGGGATAAATATAATTAGAAGTAATAAATTTATATCTACTATGATATCTTTAGGGACCATTATTAACTTTGTTGTAGCACCAATTTTTTCTGTAGGATTAATATTTATTATCAAAGAAGTATTAAATGCAACGGATTTTCAGTTTGGAGTATTCCAAATGGTTCTGTCTGCTTCTATGATCGCTGCCCCAATATTTGCTTCAGGTTATATAAAAAAGATAAAGGTAGGGAAATTATGTTACTTTAGCTTTATTTCAATTGCATTATCTATATTAATTATGGCCATAATTCCATCTAGGAATATATTAGGTAGGTTCAACTCTAATTTAATACCATATATTCTTTTATCGATAATCTCATTTATGGTGGGGGTATTTGCCACAATAGCTAATATCTCTATGGGTACTATATTCAACCAGGTAACTCCTATAGAGTTGATGGGTAGAACATCTACTGTATTCAATTTAGCAGTTACTGTATTTATTCCTATAGGACAAATGCTTTTCGGATATCTTTATGATATAATATCACCAAGTTATGTAATAGCAATAAGCGGACTAATATTAATTGTTGCAGTTAAAAGATATAAAACTGCTTTAACAGAATTAGATGAAGAGGAAGATGGGATAAGGGGAGATGTGATAAATGAAATTTAAGTTTTACCCGAGAGAAAGTAGAATTTATGATTTTTTACAATTTCCAAGACTACTATATTCAAAAGAGGAATTTGAGAAAAAGAAAGAAGATGTAAATTATCAAAATATACTTATAGAAGATTATCTAAGTTTTGTTAGCAAAATAGAAGATAGATTAAAACCTTTTGCAGATGAAATAGGGAAATTTTATGTAAATCAGTATTTAAGTGATTACGATTTCATAGATTTAATATCTAGAACTACAGGAATAATGGGATTTCAAAATGAAAAAGATTATTTAGATATGTTGTTATCTTTAGATGAATATGATATTAGGAAAAGCATTGTTCACTCTATTATGCTAATAAACGATGAATATCCAGATGATTTACATGAAACCATGAAAAAAGCAAATGAAATATGTTTAAACTATGAAGATATTATTAGTTTCATTAAAGAACTACCTATTGAAGCAGGAGCAAAATGGAATTTTTTTCTAATTGTAGAAGAGCCTTTAAAACATATGAAGATATATGTGAATTTGATGAAAAAGTTATTACCTATATTTAACGAAATATATACTCCCTATGAAAAAAAGGTAAAAGATTATGGAGAATATTTAGTTGAATTTTTGAATAATAATGGTGCTAAAGGATTAGAAGAGATAACTTATTCAATTGTAAATATAAATATATTTGATGAAAAGGAGATAAATATATTTATTTCTATAATATTTTCCTATGCCCTTTCCATTATTACTGCAAAAACTAATTATATTGCATGGGGATTAAGGATGGAAGAAGCTTTTAAAAAAATGAAGGAGATAAACGAAAATAAAACCCTTGAAAGGGTGCAGATATTTAAAAATCTTGGAGATAAAACTAGATATGAAGTGTTGAAATTAATTGCAGCAGGAGAAACATCAACTAAGGTAATCGCCAAAACTTTAGGAGTATCTAGTGCTACTATATCTTATCACCTTAATAATCTTCTTACTTCTAAAGTGATAAAGATGGATAAGAGTAATAACAAATTTGGGTATGCAGTTGACTATGAACTATTAAAAAATACAATAGAGGGATTTAAAAAGGATTTAAATTTCACCAAATAATAATTTTTGGAGGTGTTAATATGGTAAAAAAAATTAGAATTGCCAATCTACCAACAAATATAGAAAAATTAGATAGGTTAAGTAATGAACTAGGGAAGAATATATATATTAAAAGGGATGATCAAACGGGTACTGAAGTTTCAGGTAACAAGATAAGAAAATTAGAGTTTTCTGTAGGAGAAGCATTGGATAATAATTGTGATTATTTAATTACATGTGGTGGAATTCAATCAAATCATGCTAGAGCTACAGCAGCTGTGGCAGCTAAATTAGGTTTTGGTTCTTATCTTGTATTACGAGGAGATGAAAAAGAGGAAGTAGAAGGAAATCTATTTTTAGATAAAATGCTAGGTGCAAAAATAAAATTTATAACTGCAGAAGAATATAAAAATAATAGAGAAGAAATTATGAAAGAAATAAAAAAGTCATTAGAAAAGGAAGGCCATAAAGGATATATAATCCCAGAAGGAGCGTCTAATGGTATTGGTTCCTTAGGATATGTAAATACAATGGATGAGATTTTAGAACAGGAAAAAGAGATAGGGATTAAATTTGATGCAATAATTGTTACAGTTGGTTCTGGTGGAACCTATGCAGGTATTTATTACGGTAACCATATTAAAGAAAATTCAGCTACTATTTATGGATTTAATATCTGCGATACTAAAGAACATTTTCAAAATGTAGTTATAAACTTATTAGATGAAATAACAAGCTATACTAATGAGAAAATTGATATAAATAAAGAACAAATAGATATAATAGATGGATATTCAGGTTTAGGATATGCTCTTAGCCAATCTGAAGAAATTGAATTTATTCACAACTTTGCTAAATTGGAAGGAATAATTTTAGACCCAGTATATACTGGAAAAGCTATGTATGGATTGGTGAATGAGATAAAAAAAGGGAAATTTGACAAACATAAAAACATATTATTTATCCATACTGGAGGATTATTTGGATGGAATAAAGAGCAAAGAGGATTGCTTAAAATCTAAAATTAGAACAATAAGGAGAATTTATTATGTTTAAATTAGATCCTATCAAAAAAATGGATGAGGAAGAAAGATTAAAATATATGAACATGTTGTTAAAATCCCAATTAAGTTCTGAAAAAGATAATTTAGCTAATTTGTCCAATGCTACTGGGATTATTATGGCATGTATTGACAGATTAAATTGGGCAGGATTTTATATATTAAGAGGAAAAGAATTGGTATTAGGACCTTTTCAAGGTCTTCCTGCATGTAACAGAATAGAAATAGGAAAAGGTGTATGTGGTACAGCGGTTAAAACAAGAGAAGTTCAATTAGTTCCAGATGTTAATCTATTTCCTGGTCATATAGCCTGTGACTCTGCCTCTAATTCAGAGCTAGTTATTCCTATCATTAAGAGTGGCAGAGTATATGGAGTTTTAGATTTGGACAGTCCAGAAAAAGAAAGATTTACAGAATTAGAGAAGAAATATTTTATTAAATTTGTGGAGATTTTAAATGAATATGTTGATTGGAGGGCAGACACATAGGTCTGCCCCTACGCATATTGCGATATATTATGTGTGGTATGTTTTGCTCTACGCATATTGTAATATATGCTATATGGTATGCCTGCCTTACCCATATCGGGATATATGCTATATGGTATATCTGTCCTATCCACATCGGGATATATGCTATATGGTATATCTGTCCTATCCATATCAGGTAGGGGTGGACCTATGTGTCCACCCGAATTAGGATTATTTACTAATAATTACTCAATTTTACTTACCTCAACAATCTCTTGTATAACATGGTACTCATCATGAAAAATTGGACTATCCAAATATTCCATTTCTCCCTCTTGATTATCATAAGGATCTTGTCGTAAAAATTTCTTTTCTGGATAAAAACTATAATGAAATTCAGAATTAGCAACCATCCTGAAAGGATCTAAATTTCCAAAATAGAAATTCCATCTTTTTTCATTACCTCTTCTTAGCGCACCACCACCAAAAGATGGATCTGCAAACAGCCAACCATAAGGCTCTATATAGAATTCTGCCCAATCATGGCAGCCTATATAGTTAGGATTAACTACTAATCCAGATTGCCATCTTGCTGGAATTCCAACTATTCTACAAAGAGTAATAAAAAGCATAGCCTGGATTCCACAATCTCCTTTTAAATTATAAGCAGCATATTCAGGTATATTGGTTATGGCGGCATATTGTCTTACATAAGAGTATTGGACATTTTGCGTTATGTAATCATAAATTTTTCTAGCTTTGATTAAGGGGTTAGTTTCTTCTTCAACTATGTCTTTGGCTAGCTCAACTAAGAATGGTGTAAATCTAATATGAGGCAAATATTCTTCTGTATAAAAAGTAGGTTGATTTCTAGAAACTATATCTGGAGTTAAGTGATTGTATAAAATATGACTTTCATAAGAATACTCAACGATAAACTCATCATTTCCTTTTGTCATCTCCTCAAAATAGATAGTTCTCTGAGGGTGGTTTGCATGGGAAATAGCTTTAGGTTTGAAAGAAGTATTTAGTATATTAATATTTTTAATTTGTTGAGCATTTTGAGGTATAGGCAGATGGACTCTTATAATTTCACCTTTTCTAACATACTTTTCTATTAATTTTAAACCAGTTTTAATATGAATATAATATCTTATCTCTCCTCTTTCTATAATCTCATCTATAGTTTCGTCCAATATGTTAGAATCCTCTTTTTCAGGG
>NZ_DATHXO010000529.1:0-1578 GCF_035459645.1 Schnuerera sp. | reverse complement strand
AGGTGTTTATATTAAAATTTTAAATAAAAATGAGAATAATAGAATTACCAGTAA
This sequence comes from Schnuerera sp., assembly GCF_035459645.1. Classification (NCBI taxonomy): domain Bacteria; kingdom Bacillati; phylum Bacillota; class Tissierellia; order Tissierellales; family Tepidimicrobiaceae; genus Schnuerera; species Schnuerera sp. The sequence goes on along the minus strand of NZ_DATHXO010000529.1, from coordinate 1,524 downwards.
GGGTTAGTATTCTTACAGAGAACGAGATTGAAAAATATACAGAATTAGGTTTAGAAATACCAGATGATGCTAATGAAGGGGTATTATATGTAAATCCAGAGCAAGTAACAGCTTTCTTACCATTAGATGATTCAATTGATTTGGAACTCTCTAGTGGTAGACGGATAAACATCTATATGAGTATAGAAGAATTTTTAAAAGTATTGAAAGATGGTGAGTAAACCCGAAGTAATATTTAAAGGTAATATAGAAACCTTAGACGAGTTAAATACTCTTTTAAAAATGTTAGATTTAAAATGATAAATAATAGCTTATTCAAAGTGGGGGAAATTCCTAACTTTCATCCTATTGTAGAAAAATATGAGAGATTGGAATGGTGGCGTAATGTTAAGAGAAAATGTATAGAAGGGGAATGGGTTGGTGGTAAATGGATGCCCCCAGAGCTATATTATTATATTAATTTTCACTATATAGAATTTGAAGAAGGTGTACATAGAGGTATTGGATTACCTTGGTGTAGGGATATAGATTGGGAGAAAGCCTATGTATATACTGAAGCCACTGGTTTTAGTGGATTTGAAGATGATGAAAAGTATTCATGCAACAGGAGATTAATAAATCCAGATAAAGAGGATATATTAAGTTTTTGTACAGAAAGGAATAGTAATCAAATAATCCCCAAATATTATAATAACTTCTTTAAACCAGATGGTTCATATAAAGAATATGTTCCAGCTAGAGAGTATGTAAGAAAGATACATCATAAAAATATGGGTAAACCATTGTATCTGAATGAATCAAAACATGTTCTAGAGTTGGCATCCAGGGGTTATGGTAAGAGTTATAGTTCAAGTGCTCATATACTTCACAATTTTCTTTTTGATGGAGCTAGAGACTATGACCAATATATGGAACTAAGACTTGCAGATACACCATTAAACACTGAAACAGTTGTAGGAGCTATTGATACTAAATATTCTAATAAATTAGTAGCTAAGGTAAGAACTGCATTAAATAGATTGCCAGGTGCAGCAACAATAGATGTTGGTGGAGATATCAAACGATTTCCATCACCATTAGCTGTAAATACAGAAGGATCACTCGCTGTAGGTAGAGAATTCAGGTCTGCTGAATCTAACTCTATTATACAACATGTTACATTTATGGATAATCCATTAGCAGCTAACGGTGGTCGTCCTAACAGAATATTTATTGATGAGGTAGGTTTTATGAACAACTTACTTGAAACCTGGGAAGCTATCGAATCTACACAGGCAGGTGCTGAATTTAAAAGGTTGGCTATATATGGTTTGGGTACTGGTGGTTTAACATCTGGGGGTGCTGTAACATATGTACAGGAAATATTTAATGACCCAGAAACCTATGGTTGTTTAGCATTTGAAGATACATGGGAGAAAAGTAATCATCCTATTTGTTATTTTGTACCAGGAACATTAGCACTCAATAAGTATAAAGGGCCATCAATACGGTGGCACCGGTGTGGGACGGCAACGAGACCTGGCT
>NZ_DATHXO010000528.1:0-2910 GCF_035459645.1 Schnuerera sp. | reverse complement strand
ACAAAAGTGTAGATAAAACATTAAAGAACATCATTAAAAAAGAAATATTATTAGAATTTAAATTCGACAATGTTCTTAAATTAATAGATAAAGATCATAAAGATTGCTAGTTGGTATCTATGTTAAAAACACCTTGTGGTGCATATCCACATACAGGAGACCATCTTAACTTAACACCAAAACCCAAAATAAGTATTTGTGACAACCAAAACCTTATAATAGATACTCCTGCAATTCCACTGACGTACAAACTACCTCCATATATAATTGTAGAGTATTCCATTAGTTTATTAGAATCTACTTGAGAACACTCATATAAATCTGCCTTTGCATCTTTAGCTATCCACTGAGCATATTTTTAGTACTACCATATTTGGGTTTATATACTACAGCTATTTTATCCCTTTTCCACACTCCTGCCTTTTATTAAACTAAAGCATTTTCTACCGCTTTAAGGAGGGCAGACACATGGGTCTGCCCCTACGTACAGCTATGATATATGCTAGAATCACTGCGATGCCAAATAGAAATGATGTGTCGTATGAAACCGGATGGACACATAGGTCCATCCCTACGATATATGATGTTTCCAATACTGTAGGGGTTGACCCATGTGTCAACCCGTTTATATGTCAACCCGTTAATGCACATAACATTACAAGCATAACCTTCTTTTTAATTCTTAAGGTTAAATAGTCTGTTATACGCAAAGCATACTTTACGTATATCCTATTTTTTTTATAGCTTTTATCAAGTAAACTTTTCATCAATACAAAAAAAGACCATAAACCTATTCATTCGGTTTATGGTCTTTATATATTTTATTACATCATTGGCATTCCGCCACCCATTCCGCCGCCACCCATGCCAGCCATTGGGTCTTCTTCTTCTGTATCTACTACTGCAGCTTCTGTTGTTAATACCATGGATGCAACGGAAGCAGCATTTTGTAAAGCTGAACGAGTTACTTTAGTTGGATCAGCTATTCCTGAATCTACCATATCTACATATTTTTCGTTCAATGCATCAAATCCCATTCCAGCTTCTTTTTCTTTAACTCTTTCTACTATAATTGAACCTTCTAATCCTGCATTTGTAGCTATTTGTCTTACTGGTTCTTCTAGAGCTCTTACTATGATATCTACTCCAGTTCTTTCATCTCCATCAGTTTCATCTAATAATTTAGCTACTGCTGGAATACAATCTACTAATACAGTTCCACCACCAGGTACCATACCTTCTTCTACTGCTGCTCTTGTTGCTGCTAAAGCATCTTCTATTCTTAATTTTCTTTCCTTAAGTTCTGTTTCAGTAGCAGCACCTACTTCGATTACTGCAACTCCACCTGATAGTTTTGCTAATCTTTCTTGTAATTTTTCCTTATCAAATTCAGAATCAGTTTCTTCAAGTTGTGTTCTAATTTGATTTACTCTATCTTTAATATCGGATTGAGAACCTTCTCCATCAACGATAACTGTGTTTTCTTTATCCACTTGAACTCTTCTTGCTTTACCAAGCATATCGATTGAAATTTCTTTTAAGTCTAAACCTAATTCTTCAGCAATTACTTGCCCACCAGTTAATATTGCTATATCTTGAAGCATTTCCTTTCTTCTATCTCCAAATCCAGGAGCTTTAACTGCTACACAATTAAATGTTCCTCTTAATTTATTTACTACCAATGTAGCTAATGCTTCACCTTCAATATCTTCAGCAATAATTAATAAAGGTTTACTTTGTTGAACTATTTGTTCTAATATTGGTAATATATCTTGAATATTAGTAATCTTCTTATCTGTTATTAGGATATATGGTTCTTCTAATTCTGCCACCATTTTATCTGTATCTGTTACCATATAAGGAGATACATATCCTCTGTCAAATTGCATACCTTCTACTACATCTAAAGTAGTTCCCATAGATCTAGATTCTTCAACAGTGATAACTCCATCGTTACCTACTTTTTCCATAGCTTCTGCAATCAATTTACCAATTTCTTCATCTCCTGCAGAAATTGAAGCAACTTGAGCTATGGATTCCTTTGTTTCTACTTCTTTTGAAAATCTTCTAATTTCTTCTACTGCTTTATCAACTGCTTTTTTAACACCATTTTGAAGTATAATTGGATTTGCACCAGCTGCAACATTCTTTAAGCCTTCCCTAATAATTCCTTGTGCAAGTAATGTAGCAGTTGTAGTTCCGTCTCCTGCCACATCTTGAGTTTTAGTTGCAACTTCCTTAACAAGTTGTGCACCCATATTTTCATATCTATCTTCTAATTCAATTTCACGAGCTATAGTAACACCATCATTAGTGATAAGTGGCGCACCAAACTTTTTATCTAATACAACATTTCTTCCCTTTGGTCCAAGAGTTACTTTTACAGTATCAGCTAATTTATTTATTCCTTTTTCCATTGAACGACGAGCAGCTTCGTCAAATTTAATTTCTTTAGCCATTATATTCACACTCCTTTTTTTATTTCAAATTTTGAAACAACACAAAAGTCATTCCCTATTTTTATTTTTGTCACCCTAAGATAAACAAAATTGCTAACTGTCTAAGAGTCTCATCGTTTAAAAGCGAGATTCTTAGCTAACGCTCAGAATGACATTTTTAAATTGTGCATTGTCTTACTCAACTACTGCTAAAATATCATTTAACTTAAGTATTGTATATTCTTCTCCATCTATTTTTACTTCTGTTCCTGCATATTTTGAAAATATTACCTTATCATTTACTTTAATTTGGTCTTTTCTCTTTTCATCATTAAGTATATCTGCACCTATAGCAATTATTTCAGCCATCTGAGGCTGTTCCTTAGCAGAACTTGGCAAAACAATACCTGATTTAGTTTTCTCCTCTGCTTCAACTAATTTAATCACAACTCTGTCTCCTAATGGTTTAAGG
>NZ_DATHXO010000527.1:0-3788 GCF_035459645.1 Schnuerera sp. | reverse complement strand
GTCTACTTCGAGTTCGACAGCGACCGCATCCGTAGCGAGTTCGAGCCGGTGCTGGCCGCCAATGCCCGCTACCTGCGCGACAACGGCAATGCGCGCGTGGTGCTCCAGGGGCATACCGATGAGCGTGGCACCCGCATCCTAATCTTTTTTGTAACCTTTCTTCATTATAAAACTTGATATATTCAATTATCCTTTCCCTTAATTCTTCTATCGTTTTAAAAGTCTTTCCATAGAATATTTCAACTTTTAGAGTACCAAAAAATGATTCCATAGGCCCATTGTCTATACATTTACCAACCCTTGACATACTTTGTGTCATCCCAGCTTCTTCAAGCTTACTTTTAAATATATTATTGGTATAATCGATTAAGAAAAAGGGATTACTCCCTTTCCCTCATCTAAGAACCGTACGTGAGAGTTTCCCGCTCATACGGCTCAAGCATTTCTTAACCATTTCTGGCGACAGCAAGTGTTTTTAATCGATATTTCCTTTTAATAAAATATTCTTTATCAATATAGGGATTTCTCGATATTTGTAACTTAGGATGACGAACTATTTTTATTGTTCTAAGGTTAATTAGACTATTAATTTCAGTTGAAAACAACCATGGTTTACCATTTTTATAGTGCCAATATTTATTAAGCCTCCACCATCCATTTTTATTTGGATGTCTATGCTTTGCCCATTTCTGTAGGATTAAATATAGAGTATTATTGATACAAGAGAATGTTTGACTTGCGACAACATGCTTGTGGTAATTAGTCCAACCTCTAATAATTGAATTCAATCTTCGTATTATATCTACTTGTCTGTGTGCTTTGCCTTCTTTCAAAATTATTGTCGATAGCTTTCTTATTAATGTTTTGATTGAATTCTTTGATGGTTTAGTTATTAATTTATCTTTGAATTTTCTAAATGTCCATCCTAGAAAATCAAAACCTTCATCGATATGTGCTATTGTTGTCTTTTCTTCTGAAAGTTCTAATCCTCTAGCTTTAAGAAAGTCGCTTATTAGAAGTTTCACTTCTTTAGCTGTTTCTTTAGAATTTGCTGTTACAATAAAGTCATCTGCATACCTTACTAGATTGACTTTTGTTTTAGCACGATAATGATTTTCAATATTGCCTTTTGAATTTCGATGATATTTATCTTGAATTAACTTTTCTAGACCATCTAATGTCATATTCGCATATATACTTGAAATTGAACCTCCTTGAGGGGAACCTGTTTCTGTTGGAAATAACTCACCTTTATATATGAAACCTGACTTCAAAAATTGTTTCATAACTCTTTTATCCATGGGAATGTTATTCATTAGCCACTCATGATTTATATTGTCAAAACACCCTTTAATATCTCCCTCTAATATCCATTTTGGTGAACATTTTCTTGCAAGAATGCAAAATATTTGTTCGCAAGCATCTTTAGCACTTCTTCCTGGTCTAAAGCCAAAAGAGATATTATCACCAGTAACTTCTGCTACAGGTTCTAATCCTAGAGCATAAAGTGTTTGCATTGCTCGGTCATACATTGTCGGGATACCTAGAGGTCGTTTCTTATTCTTACCTTTTTTTTCAATATATACTCTTTTAAGAGGTTTTGACCTATATGTTTTTCTACCTATGGAAAGTGTTGCCTTCATTTTTGATGCAGAAGTTGACCAGATTTTCTTGTCAACTCCTGAAGTGTTTTTACCTTTGTTAGACGTTACTTTCTTAATAGCAAGGGCTTTTGCATAAAAAGAGTGTGTAAGTAAATATTGTAGTCTTTTAACCTTATTCCAGTCACTTTTCACTGCTGCCTTAGCAATCCTGGTTTGTAGTCTATTAACATGATTTTCAGCCTTATTCCAGTCCATAGTTTCCCATTGAACCGTAAGTTTTGATGTGTCTTTTAGTCTCTCGGTTTTATCCGTAGTTGAGTCTCTAAAATTCATAGACTTACACTCCTTTCTTACTAAGAAATACCATGAGATAAGTCTGCACCCTTTCAAGTTGAGGTAATTTAACCTCTATTCTCTGTAATTACAACAAAGACATTCGCTTTTTATCTCGTTCTTCTGCCCTCTGAACTATTTCTTTTCCTTGCGGTAAGATACCCATTAATTATGGGAGCTCATAGGGTTTACCAAGTTTCGCATAATACATAATTATGAAAGCTTTAGGAGCCACCTTTAGACCGGGAGTGCAATATCCATTCGCATTGGCTATCCAGAACACCTTTGCTTGACTCCGTACCTTTTTGGTCAAAGCGTAACAGCCCATTTCGCATTATCCAGCGTAACGGTCCCTACAGTGATTCACTTTACGTTCTCCATGGCTTTCTTATCCTAGTAGTCGTTCCAGATTTGGGCTTCTAGAATTTCCTCATTGTTTCGTGAGCTTTCTAACCTAGACGTTACCATCTTCGCTAGTCACGATAGGATTACTCCGAATGGATGGAGTAGCTTTACTGCAATATATTATGCGACTTCTTGTCGCACTTGTGAACCTCTATCTGAATGTATAATTAAACCTTTAGTGGGTTTCTGGGTAGTTATAGCATTATATATTTTTAAAATATCTTCTTGTAGCTTCTTGTTTTCTTTTTTCCACTTATTTTCAGGCTTTTCTTTTTGTTTATCATAATAGGTGCTTCTAGGATAATCGAGTAACTTACACATAGTATCTATGCTATGTGTATCAGAGTTATCTTTGATTATTTCAAATATATTATCAGGGTCTATTTGGTTGCGAATATAGCCATAGCTTTTTTTAATATTTCTACTTCCTCCTTAAGTCTTGCATTTTCTTTTTTAATCTTTAGAATTTCTTCATGATTAGTAGTATCACCCTTTACTTCAATAGAGGCCTTTTTCTTTACCCAACCACGTACTGTGCTTTGGCTTAGGCTATATTCGTCTGCTACTTCTTTAACTGGTTTTCCTGATAATACTAATTCTGCAATCATAGTTTTAAATTCATCTGTATAGGTATTTCTCTTAGACATTTATGGACACTTCCTTCCTCATTTTTAGTATACAGAAAACCTTATTTTGTGTCCATGGTTATATACTAACATCAGTGAATTAAAACCTTAGGAATTAAAAAGGAAGTTATGCTTATAATGTTATGTGCATTAACGAGTTGACATATAATCAAGTTGACATATAAACGGGTTGACACATAGGTCAACCCCTACGATGTGGAATATATCACAGTTGTGGGTAGGGATGGACCTGTGTGTCTATCCGGTTTCATACGACACATGATTTACAATAGTCATCGCAATGGTCCTAGCATATATAATGGTTGTGCGTAGGGTCAGACCCATGTGTCTGCCCTCCAATAATACGACATATCATTTTATATTATGTGCAACTAGCAAGTAAAAAATAGTACTTAGAGAAATTCCAAAATAATCATTATAGATATATTAGAATATAAAAGATTCTAATATATCTATTTTTATATAAAGAAAACTAGATAATAAAATAAAAATAGCAAAGTTTAGATCAATCGAGACCAAGTAAATTTCGCCATCTTTCTATGCCTAAAAGCAGAAAGAAAGGGTTGACAGTAATGGGTGGTACATCCTTGAAGGAAATAGAGCGTTAGCCGTAGAATGCACCAATCATGCTTCCTTATCAGTTGAATTCTTGGGCATTTCTGACATGAGATCTACCCCTATTTATTTTATAAATAGGGGTAGGACTTCAATAATTATGGTTCCAAATTTCCAACCAAGAAGAAGAGGGATAGTCATCAATAATTATTTTAATTGTAAAGGAGGTATTGGGGATTGTAAC
>NZ_DATHXO010000526.1:0-6298 GCF_035459645.1 Schnuerera sp. | reverse complement strand
ATGCGATTGAGTACTGTATTGAAAGCCAACTTATTCCGTATAAGTATGGAGTGGATATTTTCATGGAAGTAGAGAAAGACAAAAGTTTAGGTAATAAATCTTTGTTTAGGCTTAATGAAATTAGAAATGAAATAAAATCCATAGCTAATATAGGGAAAATATAATTTATAAAACTAGGCACAAGAGGAAGATTAATTTTTACTCTTGCGCTTAGTTTTATTTTTAATGCAATTCAACAATATCTGTAGCAACCTTATCGATAAATTTTTTATCATGCTCAACAAGGAGCATGGTAGGGGCATATTCTAAAATCATATTTTCAATCTGAATTCTCGAAATGATATCAATATAATTTAGAGGTTCATCCCAGATATATATATGAGCCTGTTCACAAAGGGATTTTGCTAAAAGAACCTTTTTCTTTTGGCCACTACTATAATTCTCCATGGGAATATCAAATTGTTCTCGGGGAATTCCCATTTTTCTAAAGATTGTTAAAAACTGAGTCTTATCAATATTGGAATTATCAATAAACTCGAATAGACTGCCCTTTAAAAAATCAAATTGTTGTGGCACATAAGATATTATTAAATTATTGGCTTTCCACAATTGGCCAGTGGTTTGTAGTTTTTTATCTAGAATAGCTTTTATAATACTGGATTTTCCACTGCCATTATTACCTTGCAAAACTAAACATTCACCCTGATTGAGGGTAAAGCTTATTGGTTTAAAAACAGGGTTATCATTGTAATATATTGTATAATCGTCTACTTCTATAAGAGTATCTACATGGTGCTCTAAAGGGTCTATTTGTAGTGCTTCAATCGCCTCTATATTTTTAAGTAATTTTTGCTTTTTCTCAATGGCTTTTTCATAACGTTTCTCAATGTTTTTAGAGCGTTTCATCATTTTAGCAGCCATATGACCAATATATCCTCGATCTACAGAACCTTGACCAATTTTGGATTTCTCAACCTTGTCTGACCATAGAGTTTTTTCCCTTGCTGAGTCTTTTAATCTTCGTATTTCTTTTCTTAATTTTTCATTTTGTGCAAGCTCAAATTGATCTTCTAAATGCTTATTGCGCTGCCATGTATCGTAATTTCCTTTAGTTAGTACAATTTTATTTTTTTCAATGGCCAATATATGGTCAACGGAGATATTTAAGAACTCTCGATCGTGGGATACAACTATAAATCCTTTTTTCATTGCCAAGTATTCAGCTACAAGTTTTCTACCTTGAACATCTAAATGATTGGTAGGTTCATCAACTAATAGAAACTGATTATCTGTAATAAACATAGTGGCAAGAAGTATTTTAGTCCGTTCTCCATGGCTTAAGGTAGAAAAGGATCTGTATAACACATCTTCTTTAAGTTGAAGCAAATTCATTTCTTTTTCCAATTTCCATAGTGGAAATTCTCCTTTCAAGTTTTGAATAACTGATATGGTCATATTATCTGGATTATTTACCACATATGGAAAGTATTCCAAATCTACAGAAACATGGATATTACCCTTATAGGGAAATTTCTCCATTAAAAGGTTTAGAAATGTAGATTTTCCATAACCATTGCGACCAATAAATCCTAATTTCCAATCTGTATCTAGTTGTAAACTTACATCATCAAAAATTGGATTAATGCTACCTATATGAGCAAATGTTAAATTTTTAATATCTATTAATGACAACTAATTTCACTCCTTCTTCAAATACTTCTAGTATAAAAGGGTATTATTCATATTGTTCACCTCCATAAAAAATGCCAAGAGAAAGCTCTCTTGGCAGCAGAAAAATATATAAAAAAAGATGATCAAAATCATCCTTTAATAAAATATAAATATATTCATAAGAGATTTCTCGCTAAAATTAGACACAAAAATGCTAGGGTAATATAATGGCTGTATTTTTGTCCCTATAAAATTTTATTATTTAGCAAGAAATAAAATCATCGACAACCTCCAAATATTATTTTCACATTAATTTTACCATATTTAGTATAAAGTCACAAGTATTATTCTAAATATTCACTATTAATATATTTGCAAATTAGGAGGACCATGATATATTAAATATAGATAATTAACTTAGGAGGAGAGATGAAAATGGAGAAAATAATTGTTTTTGGTAGTAAACATTGACCAGATTGTGAGCCAGCGAAAGAGTATCTTTCCAACAACAATATTAAGTTCTTATATTTAGATATTACTGAAAATATGTTATACCTAAAGAAGTTTTTAAAATATAGGGATAATAGACCGGAATTTGATGAAGTTAAAAAGGCAGGAAGGGTAGGGCTTCCTTGTATAGTTATAAACGATGGAGAACAGATTTTTTTCGATTATAAAGAGTTTAGAGTATGAATATACAGTTTTGCATTAAAGAATTCAAAAGGTGAATGCAAGAGAGTATTGGAAGTTAGTCAAGATATTATAGAGATAAAAGAATTAGAAGGGGAAAGAAGATTATTAGAATGGTAGATAAGTAATGCTTTAATAAGGTTAAAAACTGGGGGGATAATATTGAATAAAGTAGTTGGAGCATGTGGATGCATCTGTAGTGATTGCCACATTTTTGAGGTAAAATGTATGGGATGCCATGCTATAGAAGGCAAGGAATGTGAGGAAATACCATGTGAAAAGTTTTGGATGAATAAAAATCCAAATTGGACAGATGAACAACATAAAAAAATTGTTGAAGATAGAACTGCTTTGCTTAAAGAGTTGGCAAACACTAGGAATTATTTTATTAAAGCAATAAGTGACCCAAAATCCAAATCAAATATAACTAATTCCATACTTAGAAAACTACCAGATTGGTTTGGAATAGAAGAAGCTATTATTGAATATGTAGATAAAGTAAAGGATACCATTTTTTATGCAGCTTTTGATCATGATAAGCCTATAGGATTTTTAAGCTTAAAGGTCAATAATGAATATACTTCTGAAATATATGTTATGGGGATTATTAAAGAATATCATAATAGAGGAATAGGTAGAGATTTAGTTGAAAGAGCCATAAGTTATTTAACAAAGAATAATTATAAATTTTTAATGGTTAAAACCCTGGGAGAAAGTCATCCAGATAAGAATTATAAAGGAACAAGAGAATTCTACAGCAAATTGGGATTTTACCCTATAGAAGAAATTAAAGAAATTTGGGGTGAACATAATCCTTGTCTTATAATGATAAAGGGTTTATAGAGTATAAAAATATCTATTCAAACAATTTTATTTTAAAAAAGACGATTCAATTAAGCTATGAATTAAATAGAAAATCGAAACTCACTAAATTCCAAGAAAATTCTTGAAATTAGCTCTCTATATGTGGTATCATAATTTAATTTATTTTTTATAAGGGTGATGAAGAATGAAATACAAGAAAATAAGAGATCATGGGATCAATATTGGCACTTTTCCAATAGGAAATAATAACTCTATTACTGATGTAAAAGGAGTAAAAGTAGGACATAAAACTTTAGATGATGGAATTATAAAAACTGGCGTAACTGCAATATTGCCCCATGAAGGTAATGTATTTAAGGACAAGCTAGTAGGAGCATGTCATGTAATAAATGGATTTGGCAAATCAACTGGTCTTATCCAGATTGAAGAACTAGGTACTATAGAAACACCTATAATTCTTACTAATACCTTAAGTGTTGGTACTGCCCATGAAGCATTAGTTAGATATATCCTTAGTAGAAATGATGATATTGGGAATACAACTGGCACTGTAAATCCTATTATCTGTGAGTGTAATGATGGAGTAATAAATGATATTAGAGGTCTTCATATAAAACCAAAACATATTTATGAAGCAATAGAAAAATCTGATATTGAATTTGATGAAGGGAATGTTGGTGCTGGTACAGGTATGATTTGTTATGGTTTGAAGGGAGGCATTGGGTCATCATCTAGAATTGTTGAACTAGGAAACACTCCATATACTATAGGTGTACTTGTCTTAAGTAATTTTGGTTCATTAGAAGACTTCATTTTAAATGGAGAACCTATAGGAAAGAAATTAGTTGAAAAGATTAAAGGAATTGATAAAACAGAAGACAAAGGATCTATAATTACAATATTGGCTACAGATACTCCTTTGTCATATAGGCAACTTAATCGAGTAATAAAAAGAGTATACCCTGGGATATCAAGAACTGGTAGTTATACAGGAAATGGAAGTGGAGAAGTGGTCATAGGGTTTTCAACTGCCAATATAATCAAACATTATGAAGAAAACCATTTAGTAGATATTAAAGTTATTAATGAAAACAAGATAAATAAAATTTTCAAAGCCACAGTTGAAGCTACTGAAGAAGCTATATTGAATTCATTAATATGTTCCGATAGTTCTGTTGGTAGAGATGGAAAAAGAATATACTCTTTAAAGGATTTATTGTAGTAGAGATTTATTAGACAGAAAATACTGGAGGGATAATTTATGTTTAAAAATATAGTTGATAACAATATTGAACTAAGACTAGTTGATATACATCACGCAGAGGAGATGTTTAAATCAATTGATTCAAATAGAGAACATTTAGGGAAGTATTTGCCTTGGGTTTATAGTACTAAAACTGTAGATGATACCATATCCTTCATAAGAGATAGTAAAAAGCGATATGCAGCTAATAATGGTTTTGATGCTAGCATATGGTATAAAGGGAAATTTGCAGGTGTTATTGGTTTTCATGGTATAAACCCTAGCATAAAAGAAATAAGTATAGGTTATTGGTTAGACGAAAGATATGTAGGTAAAGGAATAATGACGAAAGCATGTATAGAATTTATAAATTATGCATTTAATATATATAATTTAAATAGAGTAGAGATAAGATGTGCAGAAGACAATTATAAAAGCAGAGCTATTCCAGAAAGGCTTGGATTTACTAAAGAAGGGATAATTCGAGATGGTGAACTACTTAAAGCTGGTTATACAAATTGTGTTATATATGGATTGTTGAGAAAAGAATGGAATGGAAAATTTAATGGATAGGATTTTTAAAGATAATTTTAAGAAAAGGGTTTTATAATTATTACAAGAAAATGTTGTAGAATAGCTGGTTTGGGAACTAGTGAACATTTCTTATATATTGGACGAAAACAAAATAACATAATGAAAATTATTTGTATTTTGACAGAGGCTGTATCCAAGGGGAGTGATAAATTTGTCTATAAAACATATTATTTCAATTTTTATATTTCACATTATCTTTGACATTATTTTTTTTCAATTAAGGAAAAGTAACTCAAAAATATTTTTACTATTTAATATAATACCAGAAAAATGGAAGGGAAGATATATTTATAAATGGTTAGTTCTTTTTCCTTTATTAGTAGTATGTTCCATAATTACTGTTTTTTTAAGATTAAACTATGTAGTTTTTGGGTTTATGATAGGCTTTATTCTTAGCTTATGTGATATTGCATTTAAAAAAACACATAAAAGAGGAGACCACTGAAAAAGTGCTTAAGTTGTCATTCTGAGCGTTAGCGAAGAATCTATAAATGACACAAATGCAAGATCCTTCATCTTCAGTTCAGGATTACAATTCAGTGGTTTCTAAAAAGAATGTTATATTTCATTATATATTTGAATTTCTTGACATTAATAGACAATCATAATATACTCTTATTAGTAAATAAATAATGGTGATGGGGTTCGCCAAAACTGCTTAATGCTAATGACTCCTGCAGACATACTAAGTATATCTGTAGGATTTTTTGTTTTTTGTAACTATTATAAAGGAGATGATATTTTGGCAATAAGTTTAGCAGCAATTTTATTATTAGGGTTACCAGCAAATAAGCTGTTTGAAAAAATAAAGTTACCAGGATTATTGGGAATGCTTATATTAGGAATTGTTATAGGCCCTTATGGTATAAATTTATTACAACAGAATATGATTAATGCATCGGCAGATTTTAGAAAAATCGCATTGATTATTATTTTATTAAGAGCAGGGCTTGGAATTGATAAAAAAGCTCTAAAAAGAAATGGGATTATAGCAATGAAGATGAGTTCTATACCTGTTATAATAGAAGGATTTACAATTGCATTTATTTCAACAAGATTTTTAAATTTCACCTTTATTCAAGGGGGAATATTAGGATTTATAATTGCGGCAGTTTCTCCAGCTGTGGTGGTTCCTTCCACATTAAAGACAAATTTAAATTGGAAAGAAAGACTATTTTGTATAATATCCTATACGCCAAAAGCAACTGTTCAAGCTGCAATGGGTGCAGTTCCATTATCTATAGGGGTAGAGTCTGGAGAACTTATCTTGGCTAT
>NZ_DATHXO010000525.1:0-2683 GCF_035459645.1 Schnuerera sp. | reverse complement strand
AGTATTGAATTCAAATTATCAGGATTTTTGGGATTCCTTATTTCCATATTAATTGCAGTTCCATTAGCTGCTATAGCTGGTTATTTTTATGGAAAAATGCTTAATCGTATTAAAGGACAGGAAATGACTGTTGGAACATATATAGGTTTTTCAGTAGTTTCATTTATGTGTATTTTTTGGTTATTAGCTCCCTTTAAAAGTCCAGAATTAATCTGGGCCTATGGCGGGGATGGACTTAGAGTTACTGTCTCATTAGAATCTTCTATAGCTCATATTTTAAATACCTTTTTACATTTTTATATTGGCAATATTAAAATCCCAACAGGGTTGTTATTGTTCTTTGCTCTTTGTGCTTTTATTGTCTGGATCTATGGTAAAAGTAATAAAGGATTATCTATGCAAATAGCAGGAAGTAGTGAAAAATTTGCAATATCAAATGGTATTAATGTAAACAAACAAAGAATTAAAGGTACTATATTGTCAACAGTATTAGCAGCTATAGGAATAATTGTATATAGTCAATCCTTTGGCTTTTTACAGCTATATAACGCCCCCCTTTATGCAGCTATGCCAGCAGTTGCTGCTATATTAATAGGTGGAGCTAGTCTTTATCGAGCAAGGATAATTCATGTTATAATTGGAACCCTATTGTTCCAATCTCTTTTAGTTGTAGCATTACCTGTAATTAACATTATAGCAGAAGGAACCATGTCAGAGGTTATAAGGATTATCGTAAGTAATGGAATTATTCTTTACGCCTTAACAAGAAAAGAAGGTGAAACAGCATGATTGTACCAATTATATTTCTAATTCTATGTATTGTGGGATTCTTTTTTACAGGCCTTCCTGCTAGTTTTTTGATAAATGAAATGATAATACGATTGGCAAGAAACTCTATTCTAGTATTATCTTTAGTTATACCAGTTATCACTGGAATGGGTTTGAACTTCGGGATTGTTTTAGGGGCTATAGCAGGTCAGATTGGTCTAATAATAATTACAAATTATCATATTAGCGGTGGAATAGGTCTTTTTATGGCCATAATTATTTCAACACCTTTTGCTATTCTCTTTGGTTATTTAGTTGGTAAAATATTAAATAAAGCAAAAGGAAAAGAAATGATTACCAGCATGATTCTAGGCTTTTTTGCTAATGGAGTTTATCAGCTAGTTTTTTTAATATTTGCTGGTTCATTAATTCCTATTAAAAATAAAAGCCTGCTTCTCTCAACAGGAGTCGGACTTAAAAACACAGTAGATTTAGCAGCAATTAGAGGTTCTTTGGATAAAGCCATACCTTTTGACAAAATTAATTTAGGGTTCTTTCAATGGTTATCCAAATACCCTATAGCAACATTACTTTTTACTTTAGTAATATTTCTAATAGTCAGTTATTTCCTAAAAACTAAATTGGGTCAAGAAATGAGAGCTGTAGGACAAGATATGCATATAGCAGAAGTATCTGGTATCAATGTGGATAGAACTAGAATAATAGCTATAATATTATCTACAATTCTAGCTGCTTGGGGACAGATTGTGTTTTTACAAAATATAGGAACAATGAATACATATGCTAGTCATGAACAAGTAGGATTATTTGCTGTAGCCTCCCTTCTAGTAGGTGGTGCCACAGTAGACAAAGCTTCTTGGAAAGAAGTTATAATAGGTACATTTTTATTCCATTTCTTGTTCATAATATCACCTTTAGCAGGACAAAACCTAATGAATAATGCCCAAATTGGTGAATATTTTAGAGTATTTGTCGCCTATGGGGTTATTGGAGTAGCCTTACTTCTTCATGCTTGGGAAAAACAAAAATCTGATAAATTACCAGTGGATAACTCTTAATAAGATACAATTTATAGTGTTAAATTGACAATCTAAAGGGATTCTTCTCTTTAGATTGTTTTCAGTTTTAAGCATCTATTATTACTTTTGTATATTATTTCCTTCTACTTTTAATTATATATAATCCTTTTTAAAATTTTTCCCTTTTTTCAATGCAGAACTTCATATATTCATATATAATATATATTACCTATTAATTATTAATTTTTTGGAGGTCAATATGAATAAGTTAGATTATCACCAAATACAAACTATTCAAGAAAATACAACAAGAAAACTAATTAAATATATAAATGAATTTGTAAAAAGGGATAAAGTTTTAGATTCTATTGAGTTTTATTATCCTGATTTTGATGAACAAAAAACTAAAATTGCCTTTAATGTCTGGATTAGTATAGACTACAAAACTAACTATGGCAAATCATTTATTGAGCATATGTTGGAAGATAGATCTTCTTACCTTACTAATTTAGAAAAGGAAATATTGATTGAAAGAAATAAATCCTTTGTATCCTTGTTTGAAATAGAAAAAATAAAAGGGGAAAATATCTATATACTAGATCTGTTAACTAGAAAACATCATACTATCTGGGATCCTAATATGTCTAAGCATCTTAAACCTTCAGATCTTATCTTTAGTAGAATTGGTAAAATTATAGACTATGAAGGTTTTATTGGTAATATTAGCTTCTTACCCCCTGCTGTTAAAGATTCATTTATTGGCGAAATATTTGTAGATTATAACAGAATAAGATTTAGATTCCCAGAGCTATCTATAGATAAATACTTAAAAATATATAGTATAAATGTCTATAGAATATATACGGAATGCGTAT
>NZ_DATHXO010000524.1:0-10696 GCF_035459645.1 Schnuerera sp. | reverse complement strand
GCTACCTAGCCTTCACCGCCACGCCCAAGGCCAAGACCCTGGAACTGTTCGGCCGACTACCCGATCCGACCCTGCCGGCCTCCGGTGACAATATCCCGCAGGCCTTCCACGTCTACACCATGCAGCAGGCCATCGAGGAAGCATTGGGACTTTTGTGGTTTTCCTTATCCCTTATCATTATTCTAATCCCATTTTTAATATCAAATCTAAAAGTGGAAGATATATTCATTAAAATTCCTGTAAGCCTAGCAGGAATATAGTTAAACATATCGTCAACTTTTGCAGGAAAAAAGCCTAAATCCATATATTTTTCATTTTTGTAACCTAACATAGAATCCATAGTGTTTACCATCTTATACATGAGACCCCCTGGAGCGCCTAATAACATAATGTAGAATAAAGGTGCTATAACT
The DNA here is from genome assembly GCF_035459645.1 of Schnuerera sp. NCBI lineage: Bacteria > Bacillati > Bacillota > Tissierellia > Tissierellales > Tepidimicrobiaceae > Schnuerera > Schnuerera sp. The sequence goes on along the minus strand of NZ_DATHXO010000524.1, from coordinate 10,283 downwards.
CCATCTGCAGTGTTTTCCCCTACAGTTTCTATAGTTGCTTTTACTATTTCCTCATTCGTAAGATTGTTAGTGTCTCTTCCAACTATATAGGAAAGTTTATATCTTGCTTCTTCAATACTTTTTTCTAGTCCATGATATACCTTCATAGCCTCTTTTTCTAAAGATCTAGCTGCAATACAAGTATATATAAGGTATATATTAATGATATTGTACAGGGTTTTGTAATTGTCTACACTTTTTAGCAATAGATAAGGTATTGTAAAAGCTAAAATGATGTTTATTATTACTATTATAAGTCCTCCTATTTTTAAGTTAGAGATTCTTCGCTGACGCTCAGAATTACTAAATCTGTTCTCAGCATGACTAAATTTGTTCTCAACATGACTAGAATTATTTTCAGCATGACTAAAATTGTTCTCAGCATGACTAAATCTGTTCTCCGAATCATAAAACCTGTCCTCGGAATCATAAAGACTAAGTTGCTTGTCATCCTGAAGCGAAGCTGAAGGATCTCTATTTATTTTCCTGACTAATTTTTCCTCTAGTGATATTAGCTTTCCCATAAGCTTTACAGGATGAGGAAAATTATAGGGATCTCCTAATATCAAATCCAATATTACTGCTATCAATAAATATTTCATATTTTCACCTAATCTAATTTCAATAAAGAATATACATATTCTATATTTAAATTTTTTCTTATTAATTTGGATAATTTCTTAAATTCTTCTTCCATTTCTTCTTCACCCTGAACAATTGTATTACAATTTTTATCATAATCTATCAAAGAATCTTCATCTACCAATTCTAATGGACTAAAGGGAATAGTACCTATTACTGGTATATTTAATAGTTTCTCTATCATTTCAATTCCTGTTTCCAATAATTTTTTGTCTCCTCTAAATTTATTGATAATCAACCCTTTGATTCTAGTCCTTTCCTCTTCTTCTAAAAGCATTACCGTGCCATATAGTGAAGCAAACACCCCTCCTCTATCTATATCTGCTACTAATAGCACTGGAGCATGAGCTATTTCTGCCATCCCCATATTTACAATATCCTTATCCTTTAAATTAATCTCTGCTGGGCTACCTGCTCCTTCTAATACTACAATCTGGTATTCTCTATCTAATTTTCTGTAAGTTCCTTCAATCATTGGCTTTAATTCATCTTTATAGTCAAAGTACTCCAAAGCTTCCATCCTTTTATGTAATTTCCCTTTAATAATTACTTCACTACCTGTGTCTGAATTAGGTATTAATAATATAGGATTCATATTAGGGTTTGGCTCTATACCTGCTGCTTTAGCTTGCAAAGCTTGGGCTGTGCTCATTTTATATCCTTCTTTTGTTTCATAGTATTTTGAAGACATATTTTGTGATTTAAAAGGGGCTACTTTATATCCATCTTCTTTAAATATTCTGCATAGTGCAGTACATATAAAGGATTTTCCTGCTGAAGATGTGGTGCCTTGTATCATAATATTTGCCATTTTATTCCTCCCTTGTTACTTAATTTTTAAATAGGAATTAGCCAACTCCTCTATTATAGACGATATGGAATAATGATTTATTAAATTTAATCCCATATTTTCTTCTCTTAATGATAAAATTTTAATTTCTTCTTGTGATGCAAATTTAAGCAAATCATAATTACCTTTATTGATTCCAACCAAGCTAACTCCAGAGTCTATAACTACATTGCAATTTTTTATATATTCTTTTGCTTTAATTATCGTTTTACCCCTTATATCTACAAAACCATCTTCTTTTATAGTTTCATAAGCCAATGTTTGAGATATACTATAGTCAATGTCATTCTTAAATAGTATCCCACTATAAAATCCAATACCTTTTTTATTCAAAGCCCTATATATCTTTGCTGCTTTTCCCCCTCCTCCAACAACAAAAACTTTAGGAAATTTTGTTACTTTCGGTAACTCAATATTCCCCATTGTTGTGTTAAAATAACCTCCACCTAGATTATAAACTTCGCTTATAGATTTATCAGTTATTATATCTTCTGGTGTTCCATATTTATATACTTTTCCATCCTTGATTAACAAAGCTTTATCTGCAATTTTAGAAACCAAATCTATTTCATGTAAAGACATAATTATAGTTTTATTCTTCTCTAAGGATAATTTTTTTAATATATTCAATAACTCTATCTTAAATTTGATATCCAAAAATGAAGTAGGCTCGTCTAATACCATTATATCTGCTTCTTGGCATATTGCTCTTGCAATCATAATCCTTTGTTTTTCACCGTCACTTAACGATTGAAATTCCTTATATCTTAATTTTTCTCCTTCTACTATTTCTATGGATTCATTGATTATTTCTAAATCTTTTTTATTCAATTTCCCAAAATAGTTGGTATGGGGATATCGTCCTATGGCTACTACTTCTTCAGCTAACATCATCCCTGGATTGATTCTTTCCGTTAATACTACCGACATTTCTTTAGCTTTATTCTTTATAGATAGATGGTTTAAATCTTTTCCTAACACAGTCATTGAACCACCTATACGCTTTATATGGTCAGTTATAGTTTTGAGAATAGTCGACTTTCCACAGCCATTAGGTCCTAGTAGGCATATAATTTCTCCTTTATTTAAATCAATATTAATACGATCTACAACTACAGTGTTTTTATATCCTACCTTTAAATTTTCCGTTGCAAAAAAATTCATTTCCTATTCCTCCTATTTACCATCAACCAAATAACTATAGGCGCACCAATAAAAGATGTTACAGTACTGATATTTAATTCTACTGGTGAGAACAAAGTCCTTGCTAAATAATCTGATAGCAGACAGAAAGCAGAACCTAATGAAAAAATTCCAGGTATCAAAACCTTTGGCTTAGAAGTCTTCATAATCAATCTAGTTAAATGGGGTACAGCAATCCCCACAAAGGATATAGGACCAGCAAAAGCAGTAACACATGCCGAAAGTATACTTGATAAAAATATTAGCGTTATCCTGAATATCTTAATATTGATCCCCATACTCTTGGCATAACTTTCTCCTAATAAATAACCTTCCAAAGGTTTTGATAGTACAAATATTAAAATAATTGTAGGTAGTATAATCCAAGCAGATAATTTTATCATATCCCAAGTTACTCCTGAAAAACTCCCCATAGACCATAATGTTAAGTTTGCTATTTTTTCTCGTTCCGCAAATGTAATCATCAAATTCGTACCTGCAGATGCAATATATCCAAGCATAATCCCAACAACTATCAATGCAGAGATATCTTCTATATTCTTTGCGAAAAATAGCACAAACAGCATAGCCAATATGCTTCCCGTAAAAGAAGCTATAAATATGTTGAAAGAATCTATGCCAAATATATTTATATTAATATTTGTCAAAATAAAGATACCAACAAAAAACCTAGCACCTGAAGAAATTCCAAGAACATAAGGACCAGCTATAGGGTTTCTAAAAAAAGTCTGCAATAAAAACCCTGAAATAGCTAATGCTCCTCCAAATAATATGGCACTAATTATCCTTGGGATTCTAATTTTAAATAATATATTGTATTCTAATGTTGATAACTGCTTGTCCTTTAATATGATACTTCGTAAATCATTCAATGTAATATCTATGGAGCCAGATATTATATTTATTATGACTCCTAATATTAAAAGTATTATCACTACTGTAAATGCAATATAAATTCTAACTTTATTATTAATGGTATTATTTGATTTTATCAAGTTTAAATCCATATTATTATATTACTCCATTAAAAAGAAAAAATCTGTTTCAGTTATTTCTCCATGGGGGGTTGTAAATATTGTATATAAATCAACTATCATATCTGCTACTTGATCCGAATATTGATAATAATGAGGTTTATATCCCCATACTCTTCCTTCTTTTATGGCTTTAACATCTTTCAAATATTCTGCATTTGACACTAAATCGTCTATACTTTGGACACTACGACCAAGAATAGTATTATAAAATAATATATCTACATCTTCTATTCCTTTATAAAGCTCTTCCGCATTCATTTTAGTATTTCCATCTTCTTCTGGATTCAATTCACTAAGTATATATTCTCCACCTGATAGTTCGTACATCTTTACTTCATAATCTCCTTTGTTTCTTACGTAGTAAATATCTTTAGAAAAAAAGGTGGAAGCAAATTTTTTCTTTTCGCCTTCTAGATTTGCAACTTTTTCTTCTACCTCAGCAATTTTTTTTAATTGGGCTTCATAAAAATCTTCTGCTTCTTCTTCCTTATCAAGCAAAGCCCCTATTAGTTTTATCCATTCCAATCTACCTCTAGGATCTGTTTCTCTTTGACTTCCATGGGATATCCATTTAACTCCCATTTCATCAAATTTAGTTATTACATCATTTTCACCATGAACTGTTTTAACTGTAATCAATATTAAATCTGGATTGATTGACTCAATAAGTTCATAATCCGGCGCACTATTCTTACCTACATATGTAATTTGCCCCTCATCCATCATCTGTTTTACCTCTGGTATATGCCATCTATCTCTTTCAGTAGTAACTAAAGTCATCTTGTCTATAAGTTCTAATGGTCTCAATTCTGCTGCAACAACTGAAGTAAAAGCGCCTATTGATTTTATAGGCAATTGTATAACATCAATATCTGATTTTACTTCAGGTACCTCTTTACCTTCTGGGACTAATAAAGTTTTTCTACCATTCCAATCAACTATGGTTTTATATCCACCTTTGTAATAATTTACAGAAAAAGACTTTGCATATTTTAATTCCATAGAACCTTCGTAAACAAGGCCAGTATCTGCATCAATCTTTTCTTCCATTTGTTCTAATTCTTGCTGACTTTCTAATATTTCTTCATCTTTTTGTTCTAAATTACAACCTGTTAACACCAAGGTAAAAGCTAATACTACAAGCATTACTTTAGTCAAAAGATTAGTCCTTTTATTCATTTTTCATCTCTCCTTCTTATATTAGTTAACTTAAAAAAATCCCTAACCATCATCAGTTAGGGATTTTTAATATGCATAGCCGAAAATTGCACAAAAATATAAGCTTCCCCTTCCCTCCGAAGGTTACTTTTACAAAAACTATTAGGTAGGTCTCCTGACTTTTGGTTCATCCTACTTTCAACACCTTCCCGAGATAATCTCAGTGGTATAAGTTGATTTCGTTCCCAATTACAGTAGCGGGGGCTGTGCTGGATTTTCACCAGCTTCCCTTATTAATCCAAAGGAACCTAATATTTTTATATTTAGTTTTTCAATTTTCATATTATCACAAAAGAAATTTTTATTCAATAAATAAATTTAGTTGCTATTTTACAGTATAGTTAGTCTTCTTAATATACTTGAATCCATATTCATCTATAGAAATTATATTAACGCTTCCGTTTTCTATTTTAAATTTGAAAAAATAATCTAAATTATCAAATACCCAAGATAAAGCAATTCTAGTAACTCCATCATGACATACTAAAACCACATTTTCCTCCTTTTTTGATATTTCTTCTAAAAAAGAAGTCACCCTTTCGTAAGCCATTTTAATGCTTTCACCTTTAGGAGTAACAAAATTTATATAATCTTCGTCCCATATTTCAGCTTCCTTTGGGAACTTGTCCTTAATTTCCTCATAGGTATTTCCTTCAAATAATCCAAAATCTACCTCCTTAATTCTTTCTTCCACTTCTCCATTTAAACCTAGTATTTCCATAGTTTGAATAGCTCTATATAAAGGACTTACATATACTTTATCAAAGGATAAGGTGTCAACAAAAGTTTTTGTCTTTTTAATCTGTTCCTTTCCCTCATCTGTTAATTTAGTATCCTTGGTACTAAATATTCTACCTACATTATCCTCTGTTTGTCCATGTCGAATTAATATTATATCCACTTTAGCACCTCCAAAAATATTGTTAAAGATATTGTTTCTACTATTTCTATAGTAGCACCATATACATCTCCAGTAAAACCATCAATTTTTTTATAAGTTATTTTAGTCATTATCTCACCAGCTATAAATGAAAATAATAGTGGTATTAAATAGATAGGCTTTAATATTAATAGTATTAATATATATATAATCCCTCCAAATAAAGCATGTTTTTTAGGATTGCTCTTATGGAACATATACCCTATTCCCTCGTCTTTAGTAACTTTTTTAGTAGACATTAAATAAGCTATTATTAATCGACTATTACCATAGGATAGGCTTAATACTAAGGCTATATTTCCTTCTATACTGGATATGAGAATATACTTTAGCAAAATATCTAGAACTATTGATATAACTCCAAAGGCTCCAATACGACTATCTTTCATTATTTCAAGGACTCTACCCTTATCTCTATAGGACAAAAATCCATCACAAGTATCTGACAATCCATCTAAATGAAGTCCTCCCGTTATGATTATCATAGATATTAGAGCAAAGAAACTACCTATGTTTCCATTTAAATAGCCAAATAGCCAATAAAATAACCCTCCAACTCCACCAATTAACATACCTATTAACGGATAGAAAAAAATACTTTTTGATAAATTCTCATCATTGAATTCTACCTGTTTTTTTATAGGTAATCTGGTTAAAAATTGGATAGATAATATTAGGCCATCTATCATTTTATTTTCACTGGTATTCCACAGCATACCAAATAAACCTCTTGGGATAAAGCTGCTACCCTTTGATTTATTCTCCCTTGAATATCTCTAAATACTCTCCCAATATGATTTTCTGGAACTAAGGAATAGCCTACTTCGTTAGTTACCAATACTAAATTATAACCCCTATATTCAATAGTTTTTATCAAGGAATGTATTTCTTCATATATTTTATTTTCTACTTTACTTTGCAATTTATTGTCTATGTATTCTTCGTTTTCTGTCATATCAAACATTATATTAGACGTCAAAACGGTAATACAATCTAATAAATAGTTTTTTTCTTTCCCTATTGCATTGATTAATGAATAGTTGCCTTCATAAGTTCGCCAATAAGAAGGGCGACTATTTCTATGTAATATAATCCTTTCTTCCATCTCCTTATCCCATATTTTAGATGTGGCAATATATACCACATCTTTTTTATCCTTATATAGCTTTTCTGCAAAACTGCTTTTTCCACTTCTAGCTCCACCAGTAACTAATATGATCATATTATCACCTATATTTTTATTTTAAATCTTTTAATTAATTATTTAAAAGTATATCATAAACAGCCTTTAGTTTAAACTGTTGACTTCCTCAATTAGTAGTTATACAATATATATACAAAATTAAATATAAAAGTCTTATGGACCGTAAGGTTAAAAGGGAAGTCGGGTGAAAATCCCGCGCAGCCCCCGCTACTGTAAGTGAGGATAAAACCCTAATATGCCACTACCTAGATTTTTAAGTAGGAAGGCAGGGTGGAATATGAATCACAAGCCAGGAGACCTACCATAAGGTTTTTGTAAATTTACCTTCGGAGGGAAGGTGTAATGTATTTTTTATGCTTTATTTTTGAATAAAAGGTCTACCTCCTTAGGTAGACCTTTTATATTTAAAACAAAACTAGGAGGGAATTGAATGAAAAAATTTAAAAATCTATTTGCTTTATTATTAATATTTGTTCTAACATTTTCACTGGTAGCTTGTACAATAGATGATTCATCAGAACCTGAGAATATAGTTGAAAACTCAAATGAAACTGCTGATATTAAGTTTCCTTTAACTATTACTGATTTTTTAGAAAGAGAAATTTCATTAGAAAAAAAGCCAGAAAGAATAGTTTCCCTTGCTCCTTCTACTACAGAGCTAATATATGCTTTAGGTGCTGGTGATAAAATTGTAGGTGTAACAGATTATGATAATTATCCACCAGAGGTAGAAAATATAGCAAAAGTAGGAGGGTTCAAAGGTCCCAATATTGAAGCTATAACAGCTCAAAACCCTGATATAATATTGGCTTCCAATCTTTCTGGTCAAGAAGAAATGGAAACTTTAGAGAATATGGGAATACCAGTTATAATGCTAGAATCTAAGAATATTGAAAGAATATATGAATCCATAGAACTATTAGGTCAAATTACAGGTATGGAGGAAAATGGAGAAAAAATAATTAATGAAATGAAAGCCAAAATTAGCGAAATCAATGATAAAGTAAAAGAACTTCCAAAAATAGATGTATTTTATCTGGTATCTTTTGAAGGAAACTGGACAGCTGGCAAAGGTACATTTATTGATGAGCTTATAAACCTTGCAGGCGGAAATAATATTGTAGAGGATATTGAAGGTTGGACTCAATATAGTGTAGAGGAACTAGTAAAGAAAGATCCTGATGTCATCATCACCTCCCCCCATGCTGGCAACATAGATGATATAGAAAAAACAGAAGGTTACCAAAACACGAAAGCCGTTAAAAATGGAAATATTTTTGTAGTAAGTGATGATGATATAATAGCAAGGTCTTCCAATAGGATTGTCTTAGGTCTGGAAGAAATAGCAAAATTCTTACATCCGGAGGTTTTTGATTAAAGTGAAAAAGAGTATTCTTTTTTCTATAGCTATCCTAGTGTTTTTCATTACAATTATAATTTCTATTTCCGCAGGGGCAGTTAAAATTCCCCTGCTAGAAATTATAAATGTATTTAATGGTACTGGAGATGAAACGAATGCTACTATTATTCTTAATTTAAGACTTCCACGAGTAATATCATCGGCAGTTGTAGGTATGGGACTTTCGGTTGTAGGTGCATTTTTTCAAGGCCTTTTAAGAAATCCTATGGCAGACCCTTATGTTTTAGGAATCTCTTCTGGTGCTGCTTTTGGTGCAACTATTGCCATTATACTAGGTCTTGGACTTTTTAGCCTTAGTTTTATGGCTTTTGTTTCATCTTTATTTGTTATTCTAGTTGTATATACCATATCGAAATCAGGCTCTAAAGTATCTATGACTACAATGTTGTTGGCAGGAATCGCTATAAGTGCTTTTATTTCTGCTATTATATCCCTTTTAATGCTTTTAAACCATGATGAATTTACTAGAATTGTTTTTTGGACTATGGGAGGATTCAGCCTTACAAACTGGAATAGTGTGATTTTTTCTTCTCCTATAATAATAATCGGTTCTTTTATAATGTATATATTTTCAAGAGATTTAAATGCTATTTTAACGGGAGAAGAGGTTGCAGAACACCTAGGAGTTAATACAGAATTGATTAAAAAAATCATACTTATTTTAGGATCTTTGGTTACTGCTACTGCAGTATCAGTGGGAGGAATAATAGGTTTTGTTGGGCTTATTGTACCACATATATCAAGGCTTATCGTAGGACCCGATAATAGAATCCTTGTACCCTTTAGCGCTATATCAGGAGCTATATTTTTAACTTTAGCCGATACTTTAGCTCGGGTTATATTAAGACCTTCTGAAATACCTATTGGAATAATAACTGCTGCTTTTGGCGGTCCTTTCTTTTTATATTTATTATTTAAGAATAAGCAGAAAAATGAAGGAATGTGATAATATGGATGTTTTACGAGTAAATAAACTATATTTTTCTTATGGGAAAACAGAGGTTTTAAAAAGCATTGATTTTACTATAAATGAAAGTATGATGGTAGGAATCATCGGTGGAAATGGTAGTGGAAAAACTACCCTGTTAAAAAGTATCTCTGGGTATTTAAAACCCAAATCTGGCAATGTTTTTATAGCTGAAAAAAATATTAAAGATTTCTCTGTGAAAGAAAAAGCCAGGTATATTGCTTATGTTCCACAAGAGATGCCTTATGATTTTGAATTTAGTTGTTATGACCTTGTAATGATGGGTAGAATCCCTTTTCTCAAAAGATTTCAATCAGAAAGAAAAAAGGATAAGGAAATTGTTATGGATTCTATGAAAATCACTAATACTTGGCAATTTAGAAATAAAAGTATTAAGGATTTAAGTGGTGGAGAAAGGCAAAGAGTCTATATAGCAAGAGCATTAGCTCAAAAACCTAAAATATTACTTATGGATGAACCAGTTTCACATCTGGATATAAAATATCAAATTGAGATATTATCTCTAGTGAATAGATTGTCATTAAAGGGGATACTTGTGATTACAGTGCTTCATGATATTAATCTCGCTTCCCAGTTTTGTGACAAAATTTTCATAATGAAGGAAGGACAAATAATGGGTTCTGGTTCTCCTAAAAAGGTACTAACTTTTGACAATATAAAATCAGCTTTTTCAATCGATGTAGAATTACTTGATAATCCAATTACTAATATTCCTTATATTGTCCCTACTTTAAATAAAAAG
>NZ_DATHXO010000523.1:0-1674 GCF_035459645.1 Schnuerera sp. | reverse complement strand
CGCTCAATTTACCAGAATAGATGGTAAACGAAAATTTACAGGTAAGTTAATAGATATTACAAAAGATTTGTTAGTATTTCATAATGGAAGGTATGTAGAATGTGTTAGAAAGGTGGATTTCTTAACAGGGGATTACGAGGTGATTAAATGAATAATGTAATGAATTATAAAGATATTCTTGAACATAAAATAACAGAATATAATAGACTTCAAGAAATTAATTCTAAAGATAAAAAATTAGAAGTTTTAGTCAAACAATATATAAAATTAAGAGACTGGGAATGGTTTGAAAAAACAGGAAGGTGGAGATAATGGATATTATATTTTATGACCTTGAGGTATTTAAGTACGATTGGACTGTTACATTTAAAAGTTTAAAAACTGGAGAATATTGGTTTTACCATAATGATAACAATGGTGTTAGAGATTTTATGAGAAAGAAAAATATTATTTTATGTGGCTTCAACTCTAAAATGTATGATGACTATATATTATTAGCAATATTAGTTGGAGCAGATAACTATACTTTAAAGAAATTAAACGACTGGATAATTGAGGAAAAGAAATTACCATGGGAATTTCCATTTCTACAAGGACATTGGAAAAACTTTGATAGTTTTGATTTAAGAGATGATTTATATATGGGTTTATCTTTAAAAGTGATTGAAGGTAATTTGGGAATGAATATTGAGGAATCTTCTATACCATTTGATATAGATAGACCATTAACAGATGAGGAAATAGAGGAAATAAGATTGTACAATAAAGCCGATGTTGACGCTACTGAAAGATTATTCCATGAAAGGAAACGTAATTATTTAAAACCTAAAGTGGATGTTGGAAGATTAATAGGATTAGATGATACCGAATCTCTAAGAATGACTAATGCTAAATTAACAGCTCAAATTTTAAAAGCTGATAAAATTCTAAGAAATGATGAAAGAAATTATGTTCCTCCAAAGGTTATAAATTGGGAAAGAATACCAAAAGTAATAAGGGATTTTTATTCCAGAATGTATGATGAGTCTATTCCAGACGAAGAATTATTTAAAGGTAAGGTTTATAATCCGAAAACGAAAAAGTATGAGAAACCGAAACAAATATTTACAGATGAAAAAGGAAATAAAACTCATATGTATTATTCTGGAAAACTAACCATTTTTCAACCAGATATGGATTATGTGTACGCTTGGGGTGGAGTACACGCTGGTATTCCAAAATATATTGAGGAGAGTACAGATGATAGAATAATTCTCTTATGGGATGTTAATTCCCTATATCCATCTGTAATGATACAATACGATTTCCTAAGTAGAAATGTTCCTAATCCAGAGGAGTTTAAAGAAATATATGATGTGAGAATGAAAGCTAAAGCTGAAGGTAATAAAGCAGTATCAGATAGTAGAAAATTAATATTAAATACTACTTATGGAGCAATGTTAAATAAATACAATGACCTATATGACCCTTTAATGGGTAGAAGCGTATGTATTACAGGACAATTGGTAATGACTGATTTACTATTTGGTATAAAGGCTGAATGTGAGAGCTTTAAACCAATCAACTTTAACACAGATGGTATATTATTCTCCATAGATAGGAATGAGTTGAATAAGGCAAATGAGGTGGCTAGAGAATGGGAAAATAGAACCAGATTAGGTTTAGGTGAAGATA
>NZ_DATHXO010000522.1:0-3765 GCF_035459645.1 Schnuerera sp. | reverse complement strand
TGGATACTATTTATTATATAGGTAGTGGAGAAGTTCTTCCACCTCCATTAAAACCTGAAGAGGAAAGTTATTTTTTAAAAAGGTTAAAATATGATGAAAGTATTAAGGGTATTTTAATTGAAAGAAATTTAAGATTAGTGGTTTATATTGCACGAAAATTTGAAAATACTGGTATATGTATTGAAGATTTAATATCAATAGGGACAATTGGATTAATTAAAGCAGTAAACACTTTTAATCCTGATAAAAACATAAAACTGGCTACTTACGCATCAAAATGTATAGAAAATGAGATACTTATGTATTTAAGACGTAATAATAAGTTAAGGTCAGAAGTTTCCTTAGATGAACCTTTGAATGTAGACTGGGATGGGAACGAATTGTTATTGTCAGATATTTTGGGAACTGAAGGAGATATTATATTTAAATTTTTAGAAGAAGAAGTTGATAAAGAATTATTAAACCAAGCAATTGATAAACTTTCTGGAAGAGAAAAGACAATAGTAGAATTACGTTTTGGGTTAAAAAATGGAAAAGAAATGACTCAAAAAGAAGTAGCAGATATATTGGGTATATCTCAATCTTATATATCTAGACTAGAAAAAAGGATAATAAAAAGATTGAAAAAAGAAATGATCAGATTAATGTGACGGAAGTAAAATTTCTGTCACATTTTAATTTTATAACAGAGGCTAATATAGAATGAAATAAATATAAATGGACGATTTTACCAAATTATAATTGAATAAAAAGTTCAAAGGAGGCAATAATTTTATATAAGAAGGGGCAAAACACGGGGAAAGGAATGAAGACGGTGCGCACAAATAAAGTAGAAATTTGTGGGGTAAATACTTCAAAACTACCAGTACTCACAAATGAAGAAATGCAGAAATTATTTATAAAAATAAAGGCAGGAGATATGGAAGCTAGAGAAGAATTTATACAAGGGAATTTAAGATTAGTTTTAAGCATTATTCAAAGATTTAATAGAAGAGGAGAAAATGTAGATGATTTATTTCAAGTAGGTTGTATAGGTTTAATAAAGGCCATAGATAATTTTGATTTAAGTCAAAATGTAAGGTTTTCTACCTATGCAGTACCTATGATCATAGGGGAAATTAGAAGGTATTTAAGAGATAATAATCCTATAAGGGTAAGTAGATCCTTAAGAGATATAGCTTATAAAGCATTACAAGCTCGGGACCATTTGGTTAATAAAAATTTAAAAGAACCCACTATTACAGAAATAGCCGAAGAACTAAGTCTTCCAAAAGAAGAGGTAGTTTTTGCCCTTGATGCAATTCAAGATCCAATATCTTTGTTTGAACCAATTTATCATGATAGTGGAGATGCTATATATGTGATGGATCAAGTAAAGGATGAAAAGTCAGAAGATGAAGTTTGGCTCCAAGGAATTGCAATTAGAGATGCCATAAGTAGATTGAACAAAAGGGAAAAACTTATATTAAACCTTAGATTTTATGAAGGGAAAACACAGATGGAGGTAGCAGAAGAAATTGGGATTTCCCAAGCCCAAGTTTCAAGATTGGAAAAAAATGCATTGAGACAAATGAAAAAGTTAATATAATAAAAATATTACCCCACTAAATATTAGGCATATTTTGGGTAAAGCTTTAAATATATATAATAAAGAGAATATTAGAAGAGGTGGGGTAATGATTAATTTATCTGAAATGAGAGAAAAAGAAGTAATAAATATAAGAGATGGAGTAAAAATAGGTTATATATATGATTTCGAAATAGACTTAGAAAATGGTAAAGTAGTTGCAATAGTTATACCAGGACATGGGAAGGTATTGGGAATTTTTGGGAAAAACAATGATTTAATAATAGACTGGAAAAACATAGTCCAAATTGGAATGGATGCAATATTAGTGGATATAGAAATGGAATCATAGCAATCTATTAGACAATTCAAAAAGGATATATTATAATCAAATTGAAGAGGAAATTGGGAGGTGTAAAGATGAATTGCCCATTCTGTAATTACTATGAGAGCAAGGTAGTAGATTCAAGACCTACCGATGAAGGACAAGCTATCAGAAGAAGAAGAGAATGTTTAAAATGTTCTAAGAGGTTTACAACTTATGAGAAAATTGAAAAGATACCTTTGATTGTAGTGAAGAAAGATGGAAATAGACAATCTTATGATAGAAATAAAATTTTAAATGGAATTTTAAAGGCTTGTGAAAAAAGACCTGTTCCTTTAAACTTGATAGAAGAAACAGTAGATGAAATTGAAAAAGAACTATATAATTCTATGGAAAAAGAAATAACTAGTCAACATATTGGCGAGATGATAATGAATAGGCTGAAAAAGATAGACGAAGTGTCTTATGTAAGATTTGCTTCAGTTTACAGACAATTTAAAGATATAAACACTTTTATGGAAGAATTAAACAAACTATTAAGCGAAGGTTAAATTATTTAAACGAGGTGAGTTATGGCTATTATAGAAAATTATAAAAATGGAATTTTATATTATCAGTTTAAAGCATTTAAAGATATAGATTATATTAATCATCTTTTTACTTCTAGAATAGGTTGGGATAATGACAATTTAGCAAAGAACATATCCCATATATTTAAAGTATCGAAAGATAATATTATTGCTGTTAAACAAGTTCATGGCACTAATATTAAAATTATCGACTGGGACTTAAACTGGGATGCAAACAATTTTAAAAAAATTTCTCAGATAGAAGCGGATGGCTTAATAACTAATGTAGCAAATATTATTCTTACAACCTACCATGCAGATTGTGTTCCTATTTACTTTTTAGATAAGACAAAGAAAATTGTTGGTCTGGCTCATGGAGGATGGCGAGGAACTTTTGAAAATATAAGTGGTAAAATGATAGATATATTTAATGATAAGTATAGTTCTGATAAAAAGGATATATTAGTAGGTATAGGACCATCCATAGGGCCATGTTGTTATGAAGTTGGACAAGATTTAAGTCAAAAGTTTATTCAAAGATATAATAAATTTCCTAATGTAGTAATCAATAAAAATAATAAGTTTTTTTTAGATCTGTGGAAAATAAATATATATCAACTAATGGAAAAAGGTATTTCAAGAGATAATATTATAGTATCCGATATTTGTACCAGCTGTGAAGTAGATAAGTTTTACTCTTACAGAAAAGAAAAAGGAACTAATAAGAGGATGTTAGCTGCTATTGGATTAATTTAAGTTTTATGATTAAGTTAAAAGGATGATATTATGAGTGAAAAGGACTTAAATTTGCTAGTACTGCAAAATATTTTGCACTATACAGATATAGGGATTCATGTAGTAGATAAAAATAGAAAGACTATATTATATAATGAAGCTATGGCAAAACTAGAAGGATTAAAGACGAGACAAGTAATAAATAAAGATTTATTAGATACTTTTCCTAGTTTAAATGAAGAAACTTCAACTTTAATAAAAGTTTTAATTACGAAAAGACCTATACTAGATAAAACCCAAACTTATATTAATTTTAAGGGGCAAAATATCGTTTCAATAAATTCTACAATTCCCTTATTTGCTGAAGGAGAAGTTGTTGGAGCCTTGGAAATAGCCAAAGATATAACCTATCTCAAAAAATTGTCAGATAAGTTAATAGATTTACAACAAGAATTAAAAAGTACTAACAATAAAGGTAAAAGGAAAGATAAAGTTAAAAATTATACCTTTAAGGATATAATTGGAAATAATAATAAAATGCTACAAGTAATTGGAAATAATAATAAAAT
>NZ_DATHXO010000521.1:0-3862 GCF_035459645.1 Schnuerera sp. | reverse complement strand
TATCCCACTCCAGAAGAAATGACTATAGATGATATAAAATTTGTAATAAATGCTTTTAAGGAAGGGGCAAGGAGAGCTAATGAAGCTGGATTTGATACTATTGAAATCCATGGAGCTCATGGATATTTAATCAATGAATTTTTATCCCCTCTTACTAATAAAAGAAAAGATGAATATGGAGGTAGCATAGAAAATAGAGTTAGATTCTTAAAGGAAATAACTCAAGAAATCAAAACCGTATGGCCTGAAAACAAACCTATAATCCTGAGGGTTTCTGCTGAAGAATATGTAGAAGATGGAAATCATCCAGAAGATTTAGTAGAAATAATCAATATTGTAAAAGATGAAGGCATAGATATAATAGATATAAGTTCAGGAGGAGTAGTTCCTGCTAGGATTGATGTTTACCCAGGTTATCAAATTATTTTTGCAGAAATAATTAAAAAGGGAACCAATTTACCAGTCATCGCTGGAGGATTGGTTACAGAACCAGATATGGCTGAAGAAATCTTAAAAAACAATAGGGCTGATTTCATATTTCTAGGTAGAGAATTATTAAGAAATCCTTACTGGCCTTTACAAGCTGCTAGTAAATTAAATCATGATATAGAATGGCCTTATTCCTATAGTAGAGCCAAAATTTAATATAAACTAAAACCCCAGAAAATCTCTGGGGTTTTAGTTTTTTTAATAGCTACTCCTATGTTATAATAATATTATGACCATAGGTAATTATTGGTTAATCTAAATAGTATGGAGGGATAAAAGATGAACATATCAAGAAGAATTGTATCAATAGTATTACTAATAAGCTTATTATTGGGTATTCCTGCTACTACATTGGGAACCCCTCAAGCTAACATAAATATTCTATTAGATGAAAAGAAAGTTTCTCTAGAAGATAAGATAATTACAACTGAAAATAATCAAATAATGCTTCCTTTACGTGAGATAGCTGAAAAATTGGAATACAAAGTTAATTGGGATGGCAATACTCGAAGTATTACCCTTTCCAAAGGCTCCCAAATTATTGAACTAAAAATTGGTGAGACAAAGGTTGATTTAAATGGAGAAATTCTAGTATTAAAATCTCCACCCATTCTAAAAGAAACTAAAACCTTTGTACCAATAGAATTATTCAGCAATGCTCTAGGTTTAGTTATAGGATGGAATGGTAAGCACCAGGTTCTAAAAATTAATCAACCAGAGGAGAAAAACGAGTCCTTTTTTACTATATCGAAGGATAAAGATAAACAAGCTGAACTAGATGCTTATATAAAAGCCCTTGAAAAACATCAAAATTTTCATGGTAGTGTATTGGTAGCTAAAGATGGTGAAGTACTTCTTAATAAAGGCTATGGTTTTGCTGATTTTGAGCAAAATACAAACAATATATCTCAAACTAAATTTGCTATTGGCTCTATTACAAAACAATTTACTGCAATAGCTATTATGCAGCTTAATGAAAAAGGATTACTAAGTGTGGAAGATAAAATTTCAAAATACTTCCCTGATTTTCCAAATGGAGATTCAATCACCATTCACAATCTATTAACCCATACATCAGGTTTAACAAATTATACAAACTTAAGCGAGTTCTTAGATATTGATTTTAATAATAAAGACCCTATGAAAACAATAGAACTTATAAAAAATCTACCTTTAGAATTTGAACCTGGAAAAGAGTTTAGCTATAGCAATACCAATTATGTATTACTAGGTATGATAGTTAAAAAGATAACAGATATGTCTTTAGAAGAGTATTTACAAAAAAATATATTTACTCCTCTTAATATGTCAAATACAGGTTCATATTATATTGAAGACAACCAATTCCCTGACGCTACTCCTTATACAGGCTTTTTAGAAGTATATCCTGTAGATGATGAGTTGGTATTAACCCAGGCCTATGGTGCAGGAAATATATATTCTACAGTTGAAGATTTATATCGATGGGACCGAGCTTTAAGTACAGAACAGCTCGTAAAGAAAGAAACTTTAGATAAAATATTTACAGAATATATAACTATGCCTGGTGCAGGAAGTTATGGTTATGGTTGGATGATTGCTGATACTGATATGGGAAGACAAATTTTCCATGGTGGCAATACTATGGGCTTTACTGCTAATATAGCTCGTTATCCAGAAAAAGACTTAGTTATTGTTATCCTTACAAATAGTGCCTATTATGATACTACATCTTTAACAAACGCCTTAACTTCTATAGTCCTTGACAAAGATTATGAAATGCCTGAGGTTTTAAAGGAAATTGAAATAGAGGATCCAAATTTATATGATAATTATATCGGAAAGTATGAATTTATAGATGGCACATATATAAATATAACCAAAATAGAGGATAAATTATATGCCCAAGTTACGAGCCAAAATGCTTTTGAAATACTACCTCTATCAAATAACAGGTTCTTTGCTAAAGACGTAGACATTAGAATAGAATTTGTTAAAGATGAAGAAGAAAAGATAACTGAACTTGTCCTTGAACAACTAGGTATGACCTTTGTTTGCAAAAGAGTAGAAAATATAGAAGAAAAAAAGGAAATAGAAATAGACCCTAAAGTATATGATAATTATGTAGGAGAATACGAATTAGCTCCAAATGTAATCATTAAAATTACAAAGGAAGATAACAGCCTCTATGCCCAGCTTACTGACCAAGATAAATTTGAAATATTTCCTGAGTCAGAAGAAGAATTCTTTTATAAAGTGGTAGATGCTAAAATTACTTTCCAAAAAGATGATACTGGCAATGTAACTCATCTAATACTATATCAAAATGCCCAGGAAATTCCTGCTAATAAAATTAAATAACCACAAAAATTTGCGACAGCAAGCCTTTTGTTGTCGCTTTTTATTCCCAGATTTAGCCATCCCTTGTTTCCTGTTTTATACTTGAATGTATGTTCTAAACAAGTTATAATATAACAAGTCACGTTAATTTAATTCATTCTTTATGACATTAGAGAGGAGCTTTTATGACAGGACAAACCCATGTAGCAATAGGAATAGCAACAGCATTAACTTTATCTATTGAACAGCCCATAGAAAATCAACTGATTATAGTTTTATCTTCAATAGTTGGATCTTTGGTTCCTGATTTAGATCACCCTAAGAGTAAATTAAATCAAAAATTATTACTGATAAATAATAATTTTTATAGAGCTTTGTTTTACTTAACATTTGGAAGTATTATTATATATTATTATTTAACTAAAGGTAGTAAACCCTTTATATTGCTGGGAATAATATCCTTACTTATAGGAATATCCTCCCATAGAGGTTTTACCCACAGTATAGTAGGTTTTCTTGTATCTACAACTATAGTTAAAATATGTGCAAAAAACTGTGGGCTGTACCCTATATATTCTGGTTTTATTATAGGATATATATGCCATTTAGTGGCAGATTTCTTTACCCCTATGGGAATAAAAATATTTTTCCCTTTAGGCAGCAATATATCTTCACCAATTACCATTAAGACCAATAGCAAACTTGAAAAAATTATGTTTATTGTCCTAAGCATTTATTCTATATCACTATTGATTAAATATTTATTTATTCATTTATAATTGAATATCGTCTAAAAATCTATACATTACGTAAGCATCTACTAACCCTAACTCCATATGGTTGAAAGCTTTAGGTAATGTCCCAACGATCTCAAATCCCAAATCCTTCCATAGCTTAATTGCTCCAGTATTGGTAGAAACCACAAAATTAAATTGGATTGCCTTAAAGCCGGCTTTTTTTGCTTCCTTAAGGCAATTAATTCCCATTTTTCTACCAAATCCTTTACCTTGATGGCTTAAAGATACCATGAAGGAAGCATTTGCTACATGAGAAC
>NZ_DATHXO010000520.1:0-4387 GCF_035459645.1 Schnuerera sp. | reverse complement strand
GAAACCAACTCTATTATATCTGCTCCTGCCTTCTCTATCTTTTCTACTAATTCACTACTTTCCTCCAAAGTATGACCAACGGAAGCTATAGTTACAACTTTCATTTCCTTTAATTTTGGAATCTCCTCATCTATCCATCTTTCTGGATCAAAATCCGTCCATTTTTCATTATTTATAAGAGAGTTATTAGTACTTCTTACCATATGAGGAGCTGGATTTATAGCTCTTTTCTTTCTAATGGTCTTAGTAACAACTGCCCCAGCACCTGCATCATATAATTTTTTCATGGACTCAGCACTATATGATAAGGGTCCTGATCCAATAATAATTGGAGATTGTAACCTAATATCTAATAAATCGTACATTTAAAATCCTCCTTATCCTGCGTATTTAAAACTTCCAAAATTCTTCTGCTACATTTTTCATTTCTTTAGAAATCTGTTTTTTATCTATGGTTTTCAATTCTCCATCTTCTAAAATAGGTCTTCCATTTATATAAACACTATCTATAAATTCCTTTTCTCCTTGAACCACAATCTGATCAAATATATTATCTAAAGTTACTGGTGTTTTAAAATTATTCTCCATTATTATAAAATCAGCCTTATTCCCAGATACTAGTTTCCCTGTATTTTTCCATCCCAATGCTTTGGCACCATATTCAGTGGCCATTTTAAATACTATACTAGCCGACATAACTGAAGCATCTTCTTTTACAGCTTTATGCAGTAAAAATGCAGATTTCATTACAGCGAAGAAATCATTTATATATCCATCGGTTCCAAGGGCTACCTCTACCCCTGCATCTAATAGATCTGGAATTGGGGCAAATCCTCCTCCTACCTCACAATTACTTAAAGGCATGTGAACTACTTTAACATCTCTTTCCTTTAATATTTTGATTTCCTCTTCCTTTACCTTGACGCATTGGGATGCTAAAACATCCTTGTCCAATAATCCTAAATGTTCTAAGTATTTTACTGGTAATTTACCATAGTTTTTTAAACAATGATCTACCTCATATATACTTTCCGATAAATGAAATTGCCAAGGGGCTTTCAATTCCTTAGCCTTATTTTGGGCTAATTTTAAGAATTTATCTGAACAAGTGAAAGTGGTATGAGTACATATAATTCCCCTTATCAATTTACTTTTTTTTCTACTCCATTCTATTAATCTACTATTTTCATCTAAACATTTAACTCCATTTTCATAACTAATCCTTTCGCAACTTTCCAAGGATAAAACTGCCTTCATTCCTATATCTTCTAATATTTTCCCCTGTTCTATCAAAGTACCTTCTTCTGTATTAGGGGCCTCCAAAGTATCACAGAATCCTATAACTCCTGATTTTATAAGCTCTATGGCTGAAGCTTTTGTAGTTGCCTTTACCTCTTTTAATCCAATCCTATTTTCAATAAAAGGCCACCAATAATCCCAAAGGAATCCTTCAAAATCCTTAAACTCTACATTAGCAGGTATACCTCTAGAAAGTACTCCATATTGATGCATATGAGCATTAATAAATCCTGGCATAAGAATTGAATTTGTTTTATCAATGATTTTAGCTTTAGGATATTTCATTTCTACTTCACTATTTGGAAGTATTTCTAATATATTTTCCCCTCTTACTACCAAAGAATGATCTATATAAATATCTTCTGCTGAAGATATTAAATACTTACTCTTTACAATGAGCATTTTTTACCTCCTAATCCTTATTGTCTTTTGATTCTTTCATGGCCATATAAACCTTTTCAGAAGTTATAGGTAAATCTCTTATATATACTCCTACAGCATTATAAACTGCATTAGCTATGGCTGGAGGTGGAGTGTGTATTACTACTTCACCAATGGATTTTGCTCCAAAAGGTCCCGTTGGTTCATAGTCTGGTTGAAATTCTACTATAATATCACCTATGTCTTTTTTGGAAGGAACATTATACTGAATAAAACTATCTGTCAACAACCTTCCACTATCAGAATATTTTACATCTTCATATAAGGCTAAACCTATTCCTTGGGTTATTCCACCCTCTACTTGAATTCTTGCCAAATTAGGATTTATAACCGTTCCACAGTCAACAACGGCAACATAGTTAATAACCTTAACTTCTCCTGTACTTTTATCTAACTCTATTTCAACAAAACCAGCAATAAAAGGTCTTGGACTTTCTGGCATTCCAAAGGTTGCATTGGCCATTAATACTTCACTATCTGGTCCTAGTACAGATTCTTGTCCTAATATGCTCAAAAGCACATATATGCTTTCATCTTCTTTATGGCATACCCTATCTTCTTTTAATTCTAAAAATAATGCTGGAATATTAAGTTTTGCTTCTGCAATCTTTAATATTTTATCTTTCAACTCTGCACAAGCTCTCACAATTGCATTCCCTGTTAAATAAGTAGTACAAGAAGCATAGGCACCAGTATCATAAGGGCATGCATCAGTATCCCCTGAATAAACTGTAATTCTATCCATATTCGTATTCAATGATTCAGCTGTAATTTGTGCTAGAACTGTATCGGAACCAGTGCCTAAATCCGATGAACCAGTTAATAATATATATGTTCCATCTTCTACCATTCGGACAATTACTGTAGCGGAATCTATATTAGCAATTCCAGAGCCATGAATAGCTATACTCATGCCAACAGCTCTTACTTTAGTAGAGTTAATTTCCTTGTTAGGATATTTTTCATCCCAACCTATTAATTCTTTACCTCTCTCAATACATTTTTCTACATTGAGACTTTTAATAGGATTTTTTAATATCCCACCTTCAGCTCCTTTTCGTATTGTATTCTTAAGTTTAATTTCCACAGGCTCTATTCCAAGTTTACTACTAAGTTCATTTATAGCTGTATCAGTAATAAAAGTCCCTTGAGTTGCACCATAACCTCTAAGAGGTCCAGCTGAAACTATATTGGTATAAACTGTTTTTCCTCTATACCTTATTGCTGGTACTTTATTATATACAGGCAATACATTTTGTGCAGCTTCCATAGTTACTACAGTTCCATTAGCACCATAAGCTCCTGTGTTGTTTATGGAATTAATATCTATAGCTTTAATATTTCCTTCTAAATCCGAACCAATTTTTACATCAAATTTCATTTCATGTCTACTTGTAGAGGCTGCAAAAGTTTCTTTCCTTGTATATATAAGTTTAGATGGTCTTTTTGTTTTCCATGTAACAAAAGCTACATAAGGTTCAGCTAACGCTACATTTTTACCTCCAAAACCTCCACCTATCCTTGGTTTTATAAACCTCAACTTTGATACAGGTAGACCAATAGCTTTAGCAGTTTGTCTTCTCATGTGGTAGGCTGATTGATTAGAAGATATTACAACAATTCTCCCATTTGCATCTATATAGGAATATGCCCTATGAGTTTCCATCATACAATGAGCTTGTGCCTGAGTATGGTAAGTTCTCTCTATTACAAGGTCACAGTTTTTAAATTCTTCTTCCACATCCCCTTTGCCTAATTTAAATCTTGAAACAATATTCTTTTTCCCATTAAATCCAAAATCAAAGGGACAAAATATATCATCCTCTGGATGTATGATAGAGCTATGTCCTTCTGCCTTAATTAAGTCTAATACTGGCTCAAGTACTTCATATTCTACTTTTACTAATTTCATTGCCTTTTCAACAGCTACCTCATCTTCTCCAACTATAATGGCAACCTCATCTCCCACATATCTTACAATAGGTTCCAATAACATTCTGTCATAAGGTGTAGGATCAGGATAAGATTCTCCTGATTCAGAGTATCTAACTTGAGGAACATCTTTATAGGTGTATATTTCTACAATCCCCTCTACCTTTTTAGCCCTATCAATATTAATATTCTTAATCCTAGCAAAAGCATGGGGACTTCTTAAAAGTTTAATTATTAAAACATCTTTATGAAAAACTAAATCATCTGTATATATTGGTTGTCCACTTAATATGGACTCACTATCTACTTTCCTTATTCCTTTACCTATCATGATAACCACCAACCTTATCATGCATTCTTTTTATCAATACTTTGCACATCTCTTCTCTATATTCTCTACTTCCTCTCATATTAGTTCCAAAATGTAATTCATCAACCACCATATCTGCAACTTTATCTATACTTGCACCATATTCTAAAGCTTCCATAGATTTTTCAGCTAATTTTGCTCTTTGAGGTCGAGAACCTATAGCAATTACATATTCGCAATTATTTCCTTTGAACATTGCTCCATTTATAATAGGCAAATCTCCAGAAGATTTTCTTAAACAATCGTATACAGCTATACCGTCCTTTTTAGGTAATATTACTTCCAATAATATATCTTTCTCATATTTTTTCTCTAAAAAATCTTTCAAATCCATAACTCCACCTT
>NZ_DATHXO010000519.1:0-1675 GCF_035459645.1 Schnuerera sp. | reverse complement strand
TTCAGCATCCTTCATATCATTTGTAAAAGAAAAATCCTTCTCATCTTCAAAGATTATATCGTACCCTAAATCTTCTAAGTTTTTAAATTCTTCATTTGTATATTTAAAAGTAATAAGCGTTTTCAAAACAAAACCTCCTTCTTCTTCTGTATATTATTATATAATTTATAAAAATTATAATTGTTTAAAAATCCAATCTACTAAATCTATGCAAAGTTTTGCTGTGGTATCGTTTTCATCTAGATTAGGGTTCAATTCTACTAAATCCATAGATTTTATTAATCCTGTATTTAAAAACTCTTTAAGAACTATTTTCCCTTCTTCTAAATTGAACCCTTTATCTACTGGAGTTCCAGTTCCTGGAACAAGGCTTTTGTCCATCACATCAATATCAAAACTTAAATGGGTGCCATCTACATTGGAATTTTCAATTTTTTCTATAACTTCTTTTATAACCGATTCTAAACCAACTTTTCTAATGTTATCCATAGTATATAGATTTAATTTTAATTCTTTGGCAAGTTTAATTTCACCTTCATCTAAATCTCTAGCACCAATAATAAATACATTGTCTGGTTTTACCTTAGGACCGTTAAAATATAGATTGGTCATGGAAGGTTCACCAACGCCTAAAGCTGCAGCTAATGGCATGCCGTGGGAATTGCCTGAAGGTGAAGTCTCGTGGGTGTTTATATCTCCGTGAGCATCGACCCAAATGACTGCCAAATTATTATGAAATTTACTAGAACCTGAGATACTACCTAAACCGATGGAATGGTCTCCGCCAATTATGAAAGGAAAACTTTTTGAAGTTAATGCACTAAAAACTGAATGAGCTAAATTAGTGTTTATATCAACCACAGGCTTTAAATACTTGATTTTTTCATGATGAGCATATTTATCTTCTTCTGGGATATGAGGAACAAATAAATTTCCTAAATCATAAACATTTTCTTTATGTCTTCTTATTATATCTATTATGGCCTTCTGTCTTAATTTTTTTGGTCCATATTGAGCGCCTTGGCGATCGCAACCATACATAATGGGTACTCCGATTAAACTAATATCCATTATAAAACCTCCTTTGTAATATAATATTTGACAAAAATAGTACCTGATACAATTTTATTATATCATTTATAAATTTTAGGACAAGCAAACATTTTAGATTATTAAAAATATTTAGTTTAAAATAAATTCTTAATATTTTCAAATAATAGGGTATATAGACAATATAAATGATCAATGGGAGGGTTAATATGGATAAGAAAAAAGAAGAGATTTTAAAAGCACACAAGTTTAGATTTGCTTGCAAAGAGTTTGATAAGAGTAAGAAAGTATCGGAAGAAGATTTGAATTTTATATTGGAAATAGGAAGATTATCCCCTAGTTCTTTTGGCTTTGAGCCTTGGAAATTTCTAGTAATAGAGGATGAAACTTTAAGGGAAAAAATTCTACCGGTCGCTTGGGGTGTTCAAAGGCAGATGCCTACCTTAAGCCGTTTAGTTATTATATTAGCACGTAAAAAAATGGATATGGTATTTAGTTCAGATTATATTAAATACATGGTAGAAGATGTTCATAATATACCTGGTGATATGGCTGAAGCTAGAATAGAGAAATACAAAAACTTTCAAAAAGAAGATTTTAAATTACTAGAAAATGATAGAAATAT
>NZ_DATHXO010000518.1:0-2544 GCF_035459645.1 Schnuerera sp. | reverse complement strand
ACTTAAACTAAAATTAATACTATTCCCCCTTAATCCTATTTTTCCAACTAATAATAGCAATAAAGAACCTGTGAACATTTGACCTCCAGAACTTGCAAAAGGACTCATATCCCTCGGCATAGTTTTTACATAAATAGTAGCTATTGCACTTAATAAGGATGAGATTATTAAAAATCCTTCTCCTGTCAACTTAAAACTTAAATCAAAGTTTTTCCCTAAATTTACAAATACCACCCCTCCAAATCCAAGTAAAAGACTTATTATTCTCTTAAAATCCAATCTATCCTCTTGGTAGATGAAATGAGCCATGACTACCACAAAAAATGTGCTCCCCGATTGAAGTATAGCACTTTTTATTCCTGTTGTATTAGCTACTCCAATATAAAAGAAAAAATATTGTAACGATGTTTGAAGTAATCCTAAAATTATTATAGGTTTTATAAAATATCTATTAATTTGTACTTTCTTTTTAAATATAATCCTATGGATTAAAAACACCATCAAAGAGGCAATAAAAAATCTTAATCCTGCAAAATAAATTTTACCAAAAATATCGGAAGTTTCTATTTCGAATAGTTCATAACCTATTTTGACTACTGGAAATGCACTCCCCCATAATGCCATACATATTAAAGAAATAATCAATATATTGAGTTTTTTAGTAAAAAATTTTTCCATTTGTTCTCCTTTCTATGTCCTATAATTCTGTCCAATAACCAATTACCCATTTTATCAAATTTTAATAATCTATTTATTAAAGCATAACAGAATATTTTAAATTGTATAAGCATATTATTAATAAACGATTACTTTAAAATATCATTATGTCCAAAGGATTAGGTTAATAGTAAAAAGGAGGGAAAATCTTGAAAAAAAGAATTTTTGTATTTCTATTAATCGGCTTGTTAATCTTAAGTATTTCTGGTTGCGGTAAAGAAGATGTAACAACGGGAGGTGAAGATTTAGGGTTTAAGATTGGACTAGTTACCGGTACTGTATCTCAAGGAGAAGA
This sequence comes from Schnuerera sp., assembly GCF_035459645.1. Taxonomy (NCBI): domain Bacteria; kingdom Bacillati; phylum Bacillota; class Tissierellia; order Tissierellales; family Tepidimicrobiaceae; genus Schnuerera; species Schnuerera sp. The sequence continues at coordinate 1,532 of NZ_DATHXO010000518.1, read as the reverse complement.
GGAATTTCGTGCTGGAGAAAATTTAGTTGCCAAATATGGCAAAGATGTTATTAAGCATATAACTTATCCAGACAAATTTTCTCAAGAACAAGAAACTACTATAGCTCAAATCGTCAGCCTATCCACAGATGAAGATGTAAAAGCTATAGTTATATGTCAAGCAGTTCCAGGTACTGCTCCTGCAATTGACAAAATTAGAGAAACCAGAGATGATATCTTGTTTATTGCTGGAGAGCCTCATGAAGATCCTGATACTATAGCATCTCGTGCAGATATTATTTTAAGTCCTGATCAACTAAAGCGTGGTAGTTTCATAATTAACACTGCCCATGAAATGGGTGCCAAAACTTTCGTACATTACTCTTTCCCAAGGCATATGTCAATGGAACTATTGTCACAAAGACGAGATATAATGAAAAACGCCTGTGATGAACTAGGAATTGAATTTGTAGAAATAGATGCACCAGATCCAACTGGAGATGCTGGAATTCCAGGAACACAACAATTCATATTAGAAGATGTTCCACGACAAGTAGAAGAATATGGAAAAGATACTGCTTTCTTTGGTACTAACTGTGCTATGCAAGAACCTTTAATAAAGTCAGTATTAGATCAAGGAGCCATATACCCAGAACAATGTTGCCCAAGTCCATATCATGCATACCCTGGTGCACTAGGTCTTGAAATCCCTGAAGACAAAGCTGGAGATATAGATTATATGATAGAACAAATCAAAGAAAAAATTGCTGAAAAAAATGGTACTGGAAGATTCGGTACTTGGAAATACCCTGCAAACATGACTTGGATTGAAGCAGGTGTTGAATATGCAATAAGATATGGTAAAGGAGAAATAGAAAAATTTGACAAAGACGCCATGTTATCTGCCCTTCAAAATATTGCTGGAGATACTGTAGAAATGGAAGCTATCGATAAAGATAAAGAAAACTTCTTTATGATTATTATGGATTCACAAATCTTTTAAGTTGAGAGGTCGTTTAAACGACCTCCTTCTTGAATAAGGAGGGAATTGAATTATATGGATTTACTTCAAATGAATAATATTACAAAATTATATGGCGAAAATCGGGTTCTAAATAATGTTTCATTGTCCATTAAAGAAGGTGAAATCCATGGTCTTGTAGGAGAAAATGGAGCAGGAAAATCTACTTTAATGAATATATTGTTTGGAATGCCTGTTATTCATTCTACAGGAGGATTTGACGGTGAAATACTAATTAATGAACAACCTTTTCTTCCAAAATCTCCTGAAGATGCTATGAATAATGGGATTGGTATGGTCCACCAAGAATTTATGCTTATACCTGGATTTACTATTACAGAAAATATTAAACTTAATAGAGAAAATACTAAAAAAACTTTATTGAGTAAAATTTTTGGTAAAAAATTAGAAAAAGTGGATTATAACAGTATGAAAAAAGATGCTAGAATCGCTTTAGATAAACTCCACATGAATATTGATGAATACTTAACAGTAGCAGGATTACCAGTTGGCCATATGGAATTTATTGAAA
>NZ_DATHXO010000517.1:0-5560 GCF_035459645.1 Schnuerera sp. | reverse complement strand
GTAGTTCTTTCACTATCAAAATTAATTTTAATACTAGATCTAACATCCACATTGCCAGCACCAAAAACATTTTCTAGAAAATTTTTAATACTATCATTTATTCTTAGTTCTAAGTTGTTTTTAATATTGAACTGATCCGTCATTAAAAGCTCTGATTCATCTTGTTCACCTGACAGAAGTTTACCTTCACTATCGACAATTTGAACCTTTTCTGGTTCCATATTAATTGAACCGGCCACCAAGTTTTGAATAGCTGTAACCGTCTCCCCTTTTAAGGCTTTATTATCACTTTTTTCTATAAAAACAGAAGCAGTGTTTTCTTGGTTATTTTCCTCTAGAACAAAACCAGAATCTTCTTTTTCATTTATGTATACAGTAGCTTTTTCAATTCCCTCGATATCCGAAATAGTTGAAGACAACTCACTTTGTAAAGCTAACTTCATTCTTTCCTTTTTATCATAATCAGTCATTGTCCAGCTACTATCATTAAAAGCATCTATGAAACTATACCCTTCTTTAGGTAAGCCATAAGAGGCTAATTCAATCTTTATTTTATTTTTCATTTCAGTTGGTACTAATATCGTCGTAGTATCATTGCCAGAAGTTTTCCATTCTACGCCCATCTCATCTAATTTTTTAGTTATCTGAGAAGTATCTTTTAAAGATAGGTCTTGATAAAGGACATCATATTTAGTCCTAGTAAATACAATTGAAAGTATAATTATTGTTAATATAGCAATAATGCCAATTATTATTAACTTTGTTTTTTTAGTTTTATCTAATTCTTGCCAATATTCATTTAATTGATTTCTAACTTGCTGTATTGATTCCCCCACCTTAACACCTCATTTCTTACAGCTTCTTTTTCTATATCTGCATTCTCATTATTTCTCTATAAGCTTCTACTACTTTATTTCTGATGCTCAATGTCAATTGTAAAGAAACATTGGCTTTTTCTTGTGCTATAGTTACGTCATGAAGGTTGTCCATTTCTCCTGTAATCAATAGCTTTTTATATTCGTCACTCTCTAATTGTAATTCATTTACTTTATCTAAAGCTTGATTTAAAAATAGACTAAATTTGTTATTAGAATTTGGCTTATAACTTTCATTTAGTCCGTCCCTGGGTATAATTTGATTGTTTAATCCAATAGTTCTTATTTCCATCTAATTACCTCCTACCTATTTCTAATGCCTTCATCAACATTGATTTTGTACCATTCATAGCAGTAATATTTGCTTCGTAAGCTCTTTGAGCATCTATCATATCTACCATTTCACTAACTATTTCTACATTGGGTAACATAACATACCCATTTTCATCTGCGTCTGGATGCCCAGGCTCGTACTTAAATTTATAAGGGGTGTTATCCTCAATGATTTCACTAATTATTACACCGCTACCGCTAAATTTATTGGTAAATTTATCTAGATAAGTTGAAAAAGAGTCTTTTTTATTTTCTTCATATACGACCAACTGTCTTTTATAAGGCATTCCTCCTGTAGCTCTAGTAGTATTGGCATTAGCCATATTTTTACTAATAATGTCTATCCTGGTCTTCTCTGCTGTTAGAGCAGAAGCATTAATATTAATCGAATCAAAAATACCCATTATTATTTACTCCCTTCGTTAATTACATTCTTAATCTTATCGAATTCATCGACAGTTTGATTTATGACAGCATTATACATTATGTTATTCTTTGCTCTATTTGCCATTTCAATATCGATATTAACATTGTTTTTATCAAATCTATAAGAATGATTTTTATCTATATTTATAATAGGTTTTACTTCATCTAAACTATTAGTTGTTGGTAAATGCTTGTTGTGAGTTTTAATCAATTTAGAAGACTTGTTCTCCATAAAGTTTTTTAATTTGTCTTCAAAATTCACTGATAGTTTCTTATAATTAGGCGTGTTAGCATTTGAAATGTTATGATTTATTGTTTTATCTCTTAGCCACAGACCATCTAATGCTTTATTAAAAATATCGATATTGGAATATAAACGGTTAAACATATTATCACCTCATTATATATAATATTAATACAAAAAAACTCCGGTTTCAAGATAAATAGACCATTATTTGCCTTTTTTTACATATGTCTTTTATTTTTTACAATATGTAATGATTTTTGCTTAACTAATTTATATAATACATCATATTTCTACATTTTCATAGTAAAATTATGTATAATTTGGCAAATGCATCAGAAGACCTAATTTCAATAAAAAAAAGTAGTGATATATCACTACTTTTTTAGCAATTTCCAATTTGAATTTATTATTCATTGATTTTTTCCAATTCTTCTAATAATTTATCATTTAAAATCTTTATGTGGGTTCCTTTCATACCTAAAGATCTGGATTCAATAACACCAGCTGATTCTAGCTTTCGTAAAGCGTTAACAATTACAGACCTTGTAATGCCAACTCTGTCTGCAACTTTACTTGCTACTAAAAGCCCTTCTTCTCCATCTAATTCTTCAAAAATATGTTCCATGGCCTCCAACTCTGAGTAAGATAAAGTCCCTATAGCCATTTGTACCATAGCTCTTTTCCTTGACTCCTCTTCAACTTCTTCTGCTTTGGATCTAAGTATCTCCATGCCTACTATTGTTGCACTGTATTCAGCTAATACCAAATCATCTTCAGTAAACATACGTCCAAACCTAGCCAATACTAGAGTTCCCAATCTTTCATTACCACTATTAATGGGTATAATGGTAGCAATCTTATCTGGATAGTCACATTGCGATATTTGATCAAATACACATTCTGTTATCTCTTCTACATTTTCTTTAGTCTCTGAAACTCTTAATAATTCATCATTGTATTTTTTGGGGAATCTTTTTTCTTTTACAATTTCAGTTTGTATAATATCACAATCAAAACCAGTAGATAGTTCATATCCTAATACTCTACCTCTTTTACTAGCAATATATACATTTGCATCCAATATTTCACTTAGTATTTTGCTTAATTCTTGGAATGAAACAGGCTTTGAACCTGAGCTTTGTAATGCTTTATTTAATCTTCTTGTTTTTTGTAATAAACTTTCAGTCATCCATATCCTCCTTCTATAATATATATTTTGATATATCTTTTTCATGTATATAAGCCATTAATTTATTGTTCACATAAGCTTCATCAATAATTATTTCATTAGTATTTAAATGAGGAGCTTCAAAAGAAATATCTTCTAGTAATTTTTCCATAACAGTTTGTAATCTTCTGGCTCCAATATTTTCTGATTGTTCATTTGATACAAAAGCTACTTTTGCAATAGCATCTATTGCTTCGCCTGTGAACTCCAAATTTATGCCTTCAGTTTTAATTAAATATTGATATTGTTTTGTTATTGCATTTTTAGGCTTAGTTAAAATTTCTTTGAAATTTTCTTCAGTTAAGTTTTCGAGTTCAACCCTAATAGGGAATCTGCCTTGAATCTCTGGTATTAAATCTCCTACTTTTGATACATGGAATGCTCCTGCTGCAACAAATAAAATATGATCAGTTTTAACTGGTCCATATTTTGTCATAATAGTTGTGCCTTCAATTATAGGTAATATATCTCTTTGGACACCCTCTCGTGAAACATCAGGACCACTGCCATAATCTTTTCCAGCGATTTTATCTATTTCATCGATAAAAATCATTCCATTTTGTTCTGCTTTCTTGATACCTAAATCTACTACTTCATCCATGTCAATTAATTTTTGAGCTTCCTGATTGTTTATTATTTTTCTAGCTTCTTTAATTGTAACTCTTTTTTTCTTAGTTTTCTTAGGCAGTAGATCACCAAATATATCTCCCATATTTATATTATATTCTTCAATACCTAAACCACTAAATAATTCAACAGTAGAATTATAGTTATCCTCTACATCAATTTCAATTATTTCATCATCTAATTCTCCATTTAGTAGTTTTTCTCTTAATTCTTTACGTCTATTAATAATAATTTCTTTTTCATTTTCAACAAGATCATCATCTTTATTCTCTGTAGTCCCAAAAATCATTTCTAATGGGTTGCTTCCTTTCTTTTTCGATGGGAAGGGAGCCAAAAGCTTAATTAATTTTTGATTGGCTAATTCTTTACTTTTATCATAAACTTCTTCTATTCTTTTTACCCTTACCATACGAATAGATTCTTCAACTAAATCTCGCACCATAGAATCTACATCTCTTCCTACATAACCAACCTCTGTAAATTTAGTAGCTTCTATTTTTATAAAAGGCAAATCTATCAATTTAGACAACCGTCTAGCGATTTCAGTTTTCCCAACGCCCGTAGGTCCTATCATTAAAATATTTTTTGGTTTTACTTCGTCTTTAAACTCATCAGGCAGTAAATTTCTTCTATATCTATTTCGCAAAGCAATAGCAACAGCTTTTTTAGCTTTCTTTTGTCCTATTATATATTTGTCTAATTCCTCCACTATTTCTTTTGGCGTTAATTCCTTCATCATCTATCACCCTCCTTAAATAACTTGTACAGTTATATTATTATTAGTATAAACACAAATAGATGAAGCAATTAGTATGGACTCTTTTGCTATTTCTTCAGCAGATAGATTAGAATACTTTAGTAAAGCTTTCCCAGAAGCCAAAGCATAGTTGCCACCAGAACCAATAGCGAGTACTCCCCCTTCTGGTTCAATTACCTCACCATTTCCTGATACCAGAAGCAAATTTTTTTTATCAGCTGCAATAAGTAAAGCTTCTAATCGCCTTAGAACTTTATCCCTTCTCCAATCTTTGGCTAGTTCAACAGCAGCTCTTTTTAGATTTCCACTATATTGCTCTAATTTTTCTTCTAATACTTCTGCTAATGTTAATGAATCTGCCACAGAACCTGCAAAGCCTATTATAACATTATTGTTATATATTTTCCTAACTTTTTTTGCAGTATTTTTCATAATTGTTGCATTTCCAAATGTAATTTGCCCATCACCTGCAATTGCAATTTTTCCACCCTTTTTAATAGCTACAATAGTAGTACCATTCATCATAATTTACACCCCACAAAATGTCAAAATAAAACAAGTGTTATTTTCAGAATATTAAATCATCTATACTATAGATTACTATATAATTAACAAAATGTACAGTAAAATTTATTCTTTATCAATTCTACTATAGTTGCATTCTTTATTCATACATTTTTTTAATATCCCTTTTTTTGTCTTTCTTTTTACCATAGGTCCGCCACAATCAGGACATTTTTCTTTTATAGGTTCTTCCCATGAAACAAAATTACAATCTGGGAAATTACTACATCCATAAAACATTCTACCTTTTTTTGATCTTCTTCTAACTATATTTCCACCACAATCAGGACATGGGACATCTATTTTGTCTAATATAGGTTTGGTATTCTTGCATTCTGGGTATCCAGGGCAAGCTAGAAATTTGCCATATCGACCATATTTGACCACCATATTCCTGCCACATTTTTCACAAACTATGTCGGTAACCTCTTCTTCAATTTGTATCTTATCAATTTCTTCTTCAGCTATTTTTAATACCTTTTCAAATTCTTTATAAAATTCTT
>NZ_DATHXO010000516.1:0-4649 GCF_035459645.1 Schnuerera sp. | reverse complement strand
AATATTGCTTGGTATGAACAAAAAGCAGTAATAGTATTATTAGCTCTATTGTCCTTAGGAGTAAAGAATATCCACCTAGGGCCAACACTACCAGCTTTCCTATCACCAAATGTAGCTAAAGTATTGGTAGAAAACTTTGGAATTGGAACAATTTCAAATGTTGAAGATGATATAAAGATGTTTATGGAAGCTTAATCTAATAAACCCCATCTATAGAAGTATAGATGGGGTTTATATATAATTTTGACTTTGTAAACTTAAATTAAAATGTAACATTCTGTAAATAATTCAATTAGCACGATTATATTCTTTTATTAAAAAAGATATACAACTGAAGAATATAGAAACTTAATAGTATTTAACAAATTATTAATTAAAGTGGGTGTATTTCAGTCACTTTAATTATATTGTTTGAATGAGGTGAGGTGAATTGTGAAAAGAACAAAATTCTTAATTATAGGAATAATTATTTTACTTATATTAATCACATCATGCAGCTCTACTAACATATCAGGCAACATATCAAAAGAAGATATTGATAAGGTGAGAAACACTACCTATGATGATGTTGTGAAAAAACTTTCTGATATAATTAATGATTTTATAGATGAACACAGTTATTTTTCTATCTCTAATATTGAATTTATTGAAGATAAATTAGCTGTAGATGATAAAAATGAAGTAAAGAAATTTAATAATATAAAAATAGTACTAAACATAGATGTAAACTCAGAAGAAACTCCTATTGATTTAAAAGAAGAAATGACAATAAGTGAAAAAAGTGAAGCTTTTAAAGAATTCACTAGTAATATGAATAGAGAATTGTTGGACAAATTGCATATAGAGAGTCAAATTGAATATTCAAAAGTTGGAAATATAGAAGTATTATATACAGATAACAAAAATAAACTAAAATATAATTCAAATATGAGTAATTTAAGAGATTCTGAAACAATGATATCTTTAAGAAATGAAGAATCTGAAGAGGAAAAATTTGCATTAGACAAGGTATTTGATTATATAAAAGAAGATAAAGATACTTATGAATTAATAAGATTTGGGATAGATAATAATATATTTATTATAGAATTTAACTTACATGGTCCTTATGATGATATATATAATAAAAAAATGAGTAATGAATTACATGAATTAATTTCAAAAAATGAAAATTCCGTTAAATATATAGCTAATCAGGAAGTTAAAGTTATGAAAGTTATTTTTAATAAAGGGATAAATGTTACGGAACCAATTATTTTTGAATATAAAATGGATTAATATTTCACTAGAGATGCTTAATTTGAAAACTCAATAAAAATATTAAAAAAGAGACTCTTTACTCAGTGATAACGGATAGGGCATCTGAATTTACATGAGAGAGCTGGTTTTCAACTGTTAATTGTTATTTTGATATTTTGAGATAAGGGTTATAATCATTATAAAAACCACCTTTATTCTTGAAGAATAAAGGTGGTTTTTTATTAAACTTTAATTTTATATTTGTTTTTTTACTATTTCTTCTATTTCATTTTCTTCAGGGAACCTTCCTAATTCTTTCTTAGAAAAAATCAACTTATCTCCAATAGTTATTTCAAATACTCCATCAGAAGAAGGAATTATTTTAAGTTCAGCTATTTTATTTTTATGTTCTCCTAATAGATTATCTGTTAGAGCAACTGCCCTAGGTAGGTAGCCTCAAGCTGTACAATATTCAATAATTATATTTTTCTTCATCATATCACTCCTATCACATTAAGCTAACTATTATATTAATATATAGTTACCCAAAAGGAATAAAAAATATCAATAGAAGATTAGAGACTATTTAGAATAAATAGGAATATGTAATTTATTATTATTTGTTTTTTGATCATTAAACATACTCATAACATAATCTCGAATAGAAAATGGTGCAGTATCCTGTAAAATTTGAAATCCTTCAGTAGGAAAAACATCATGTAGAAGTTCATTTCTAAATCCAGCAAAATATTTCAAATTTAGTTCTGCCACTGTTTCTGATATAGCTTTCATTTCTTTATCTGAAAATTTACTTATTTCTAATAGACTATCATAGTATTTGTCATAGGTTCTTCGTCTAAAGAAATCCTTAGAATATTTATTGAAGTTATTTAAATTTCTATCTTTAATATTATTTTCCCAAGCCCAAGCATATACGTCAATTCTTCTAGTTTCATAATCAAAACCTTCTTCAGGTGTAAATTTTAATATACCATATTGATTAGGATAAGCTATCAAACAAGAAGTAGCAATATCATAAATCTTTTTATCTTTTTCTTCATAGGATTTTATATCTTGTAAATGTACATGACCAGATAATACAATCTGTATGTCGCAACTAATAAGCAAATCTATTACTTCCTGACTATTATCAATAGTATAATTTTCATTTATTACTTCACTATGATTTATCAAACTATGGTGCATAACTGTTATAATTTTAGCATTATTTTCTTTTGCTAAATTGGAACATTCTTTAATCCATTCAAAAGTTTTAGCTGGGATTTCACCTCCCATTTCTGGAGAGGTTCTTACATTATTACGTTTATACTTAGCGGAGTCTAGCATCAATAGCCAAACATCTTCAGCAGGAGCTGCTAAATAGCTTAAAGAGTAATGATCCCTAGAAATTGCATCTTCATAACCAAAAGGTTCATATATTTCTACAAACTCATCTTCAGTTATAGAATCAATTTTAAGCATTTCATCTCCAACATAATTTCTTGCCCAAGGATTTTCAATATCATGATTTCCTGGTATTACAAATATATGGATTCCTAGTTTTTTAATAGTTTGTAATTTTTCTGCAAATTCTAAATGACTTTCTTTTTCTCCATTACAAGTTAAATCGCCAGGTACAATTAATATATCGGGGTTTCCATTTTTAACATCTAAAGTAAAAGCAGCCATTATTTCATCAGTATAGTGAAGTAATTTTCCATCCCCAGAATTAAGAAACCAATCGAAGGCTTTCCCATCATCGTAGGTTTTTTTAGATAGATGATGAGGATCTGCTGCAATGAAGAAAGTAATATCTTCACCTGACTTAATTTTACAATTCAGTACAGAACAAGTAAATTTTTTCACACATCCAACTAAAGTTAACAATATAAATATTATTATGAGTATTAAAAATGTTTTTTTATTTTTCATACTAAAACCTCACAATCTAACTATATTTGATTGATGTCAGCTTAATATCTTATTTGATATAATTATATCATAATTTTAGCAGTAAATACTATTGAAAACTTATACTAAAACTTACTATACTATTTATTTTTAAAATCCATAAATTAATATGGGAAAAAACTTTTTAATTGGTCATAGAACTGTTATAATATTGCTAAATGTATAATTAACTAGGAGAGGATTATAATGAAAGTAATGATTGTGGGGGCTGGGAAATTAGGTTATAGATTAGCAGAGGCCATGAACAATGAAGATATTGATGTTACTTTAGTAGATGTGAATTTCAAAACTTTAGAAAGGATAAATGACCATTTAGATGTTTTAACTGTAGCTGCTAATGGTATAGAAATTGCGAAGCTAAAGGAACTTAATATAGATACTTATGATTTGCTTGTAGCAGCAACAAATAGTGACGAGACCAATACTCTAATATGTACTTTAGCAAAGAAATTAAAGTGCAAAAAAACTATTGCTAGGATTAGAGATCCTGAGTTTATAGAACAGTTAGACTTTGTTAAAACGGAAATGGGAATTGATCATATAATCAATCCAGATTTGACTACTGCTATTGAAATAAAAAGATATCTATGTAAAACATATAATTTTTATTCTGGGGATTTTGCTAGAGGTAAAGTTTCTATGGTTGATTTTCATTTAACTAAAGGACATAGTTTTGTTGGCAAGAAACTAATGGAATTAGAAGGGTTAGAAGGTCTTCTTATAACAGCTATATCGAGAGAAGGGGATTTGATTATTCCAGATGGTTCTACTAGACTGATGGCTGAAGACGTCATTCATGTAATAGGGAAAAGCAGTAATATTAACAGGCTTGGCCAACTGTTTGGAATAAATATGAACAAAAAGGAATCAAAAAAAGTAATTATCTTAGGTGGTGGAAATGTAGGATATTATTTAGCTCAACGATTGGAAAAGTCTAGTATGAATGTTACGGTAATAGAGATAGATAAAAAAAGATGCCAATATTTAGCGGAGAATCTTAGTCGCACCTTAATAATTCATGGAGATGGGACTGATATTGATCTTTTAGAGGAAGAAGATTTAGCTTCTTATGATACTTTTATAGGAGCTACAGGATATGATGAACAAAATCTTTTGATGGCTTTAGTGGCAAAGCAATTAGGAGTAGGCAAGACCATTGCTAAAATAAGTAGACCTAACTATGCACATGTAGTTGATAAATTAGACGTAGATATAGCTTTGAATCCAGTAAATATTACAGTTAGTAATGTATTGAAGTTCATAAGAGGTGGGAAGGTAGTATCGGTTTCATTACTTCTTGGAGGAGAAGGAGAAGTTACAGAAATAATCGCTAGTAAAGATATGTCCATAGTAGGGAAACCATTATACCAATTGGGATTACCAAAGGGTATTATTATTGGGGCTATTGTTCATAAAGGAGAAGTAATAATTCCTAATGG
>NZ_DATHXO010000515.1:0-5031 GCF_035459645.1 Schnuerera sp. | reverse complement strand
GGCTCTAAAAGGCCTATCTTCCGTAGAAAATATTCCCTCCATTTCCATTGCTAACTCCTTTGCTTCTGAATTTGGATTTTTAACACTAATTTCAACAATTCCCAAATCATGAGCATTAGATAGTAGTTTTGAAATCATAGGTCTAGAATAATTTAATTTATCAGCTATTTCTTGCTGGGTTTGTCCCATTTCATAGTAAAGTTCAGCTACCTGAACTATTACCTCTATATCACCTTCTATTTTTGACATATTACTAGACCCCCTTTATTGAAACACATTACCTATTTACTTCTTTTTCCCAGCTAAAACTTCATCTAAAGAAACTCCTTTATTATCCACAACAACTCTAAACTCTACATCAATTCCTAAATCAGCCAATTTTTTAAAAGTCTCTATCTCTTCGGGAGAAGCTTGAATATTTCTAAACAATTTTGTTCTACCAGGCTTTGACCCCATTCCTCCTACGTTTAAATGGTTTATCTTTATACCTGCCTCTACTAAAGCCAGTATTACTTCAGGGGTCTTGACAAGTATCAATACTTTTTCATTAGATGATGTTGGTTCTCCATTTAAAAGTTCTATAGCCTTTTCAATAGTATAAGCATTAACAGAAACATTAGGTGGAGCAGCCATTTTTAGTATATCTAACATAAATGGATCTTTTGCTACAAAATCGTCAACAATAACTATGCGATTTGCTTGTGATTGACGCATCCACCCAGTAACCACTTGGCCATGAATTAAACGATCATCAATTCTTACAAAAACTATATCCTTCATACTAATCCCTCCTATCTATTTACCTAATATATTATCACTATTTATTTCATATATACCAGTATTTCCTGCTTTTATTGCTGCAGAAATTGCCTCTTCAATACCTATACCACTGAAACGACTTCCAACCATTTCTAAAAGCATAGGTAAATTTGCACCTGTTATACATCTGCACTTCTTATCTTTAACCACAAAAGAAGCTAAATTCCCAGGAGTACCTCCTTTTAAATCAGCTAAAATTACTAATTCATCATAAAGATTTGTAGCTTCTTTTAATTTTTCTAAATAACTTTCAGGACTATCTGTAGGCAGTAATGGAACAGCTTCCAAATTTTCCTGTTCTCCCAAGATCATCTCTGCAGCATTTTTAAGTCCAGTTGAAAATTCTCCATGTCCAACAACTACTATAGCAAACATTGTATCTTAACCTCCCATTACTCCATAGTCACAATAACTCTATAACTTCCTGGTTCTATAGCCATATTAAAAGCTTTAGAAATATCTTCAAAAGGTACCGTTGTTCTTATAAACTTATTCAAATCTATACGATTAGCATTTACTATAGAAACCGCCCTTGCAAAATCATATTTAGTAGGACTTATGGTCCCAACTAGTCGGTATTCCTTATAGTGTAAATTATTTAAATCTATTGGTGCCTCTGAACCTTCTGGATGATAATAAGATGTATAAATTACTATACTAGCTCCTCCAGATGCATGTTTAAACAGAGTTGGCACAAGTTTAGGCGGCCCTGCAGTGACAAATATGCTATCAACGCCATATCCATCAGTAATTTCTTTTATAACAGAATCCATGTCTTTTGTTGGATCTATTACCCAATCAGCAAAATCTTCAGCTATTTTACGTCTTTTCTCGTCGACTTCTGAGATTACCACTTTTGCACCTCGTAAACGCAATATTTCTGCATGAAGCAATCCCATTATTCCAGCACCAATTACAAGCACTGTATCTCCCATTTGTATATCTGCTTTATCAACACTTCCAATACAACAAGCAACTGGTTCAATAAGAGCAGAACTTACCATATCCGCATCTTGACTCATCTTAAATACTTGATAGTCTGGTACAATTAAATATTCTGCAAATCCTCCTGGACCTGATGGTCTCCCTGGTCTATGCAAGGAATTCCACTTTATACAACGATTGTCATCTCCTTTTCTACAGGGAGGACATTGTCCACATCTATTCATACGACAAACAACAACTTTATCTCCTACTTTTGCTTCAGTTGTAGCCAGTTCACCTATTTCCTCTACAATGCCTACTACTTCATGACCAGGATAAAAAGGATATTGATTACCACGAGCACCTCTATAAATACCTTGATCTGAAGTACAAATAGCACAAGCTGAAATTTTAACCTTAACTTCATCAGGATATAATTCTGGCATTTCCCAATCATTTAATTTGATATCCTTTGCTCCTTGAATTGTTGCAATTTTATAAGTTTTCATTATGTCTTCCTCCTTAAACTCTACCTGATGCACCAAGCATTTTTAAATAATCTCTAATTACAGGAATAGCTGCTTCATTAGCAGGTTTCCATATAGTAGCTGCTTTCAATTTTTCTACAGGATTATTATCTAGTATTTCCTTAGTTTTTTCTACAATTGGTATTTGTATATCTGTAAAAATATTCACCTTTGCTATTCCTAATTTTGGGGTTTTTTCTACCCCAGGTGTCCCAGAAGAACCATGTAGAACTAATGGAATTGATACCTTTTTGCTTATCTCTCCAAGTCTTTCAAAATCAAGCTTAGGCTCATAATTATAAGAACCATGAGCAGTACCTATTGCAACTGCTAAGAAATCTACATTAGTTAATTCTACAAACCTAGCAGCTTCATCTGGATCAGTGTAGAATTTTTCATTATCTACTTCTTCATGACTCCCTTGTCCTACATGGCCTAATTCTGCTTCTACTGAAATTCCACAAGCATGAGCCATTTTTACAATCTGTCTAGTTATTTTTACATTTTCATCAAAAGGTTTTTGAGAAGCATCAATCATAACTGAAGAAAATCCTTCCCTAATAGCTTTCATAAAAGATTCAAATTTATATCCATGATCTAGATGAAGAGCAACAGGAACAGTTGCATTTCTTGCAGCAATCTTAGCAATAGCAGCTATATAACCTGCATAATCCTCTCCATACGCTTCTATTGTCTTTTCACCTAATTCCATTAAACAGGGTGCTTTTTCTTCTTCACATACCCTTACTACTGTTTGAATGCTTTGCAAGTCTGTTATATTAAAAGCTGGCAAAGCATAACCTTCTTTTCTTGCATTCACTAATAATGTCTTTGTACTAGCTAAAGTCATTTTATTCCTCCCTCTTCTATTTCAACATAAAATTATAATAACTTCTGAAGCAGTATTTATTTACTGCTCCAGATGTAAAATTCCTAAATTATACCAAAAGCACCTACTAATATACCAACAATGAATATTCCTAAAATCAACTTTCCAACACTTACTTTACGACGTAATGCAGTCCAACAACCTATAACAAGTAGTAAAGGTAAAATATTTGGTGCAATTTTGTCTAATATATCAGCTTGTATACTTATTGGTTCTCCAACTGCAAGTGGAATTTCATATTTAATTTGAAAATTGATATAACGTGCAGTTAAAGTTCCTGCAGCCAATAAACCAACCATACTTGCTCCCTCTGTTACCTTGTTCAACAAACCTGTTGCCATAAGCTTTGTTAACAAAGGACGTCCTTCTTTATAAGATTTTTTAAACCACCAATAATCTAAAGGATATGAAATAGCCAACACCAATACTGTATATAATAAAGGTCCAACTATATTTCCTTGTAATCCTAAACCAATACCTATTGATAGTAATATTGGGAAAATAGTTGCTTGGAAAATAGAATCTCCTAAACCTGCAAGAGGTCCCATAAGAGAAACTTTAACTGCATTTATAGTTTCACCATCTACTTCAGCTCCATTTGCTTTCTGTTCTTCCATTGCAGCTGTAATTCCTAATATTATAGAACCTGTAGTACCATTTGTATTAAAGAAAGTTAAATGTCTTTGATAAGCTGAAACCCTATCCTCTTTTTTACCATAAAGTTTCTTAATTGCAGGTGAAATAGCATGACAAAATCCAACACCTTGCATTCTTTCATAATTTACAAAACCATTTAAAAAACATACCCATCTTGCCCACATTCCTAATAGTTCTTTATCATTTAAAGTTACTTGTACATTTTCTTTAGTCTTACTCAACGTTTTCCACCTCCGTTGTTTTAGGTCTATAAATCATAAATGCTACACATATACCTAAGCCTACAACTGCCAATATATCTAAACCTAAAAATGCTGCTAAAATAAACCCAATAAAAAACATTGGTAACATTGCTAAACTAGTTGCTGTCATATAATGTAATAACATTGAATATCCTACAGCTGGTAAAAGTTTACCTGTTGCTTGCAAACCTGCAATTAATTGAGCTGGTAAAAATCCAAGAACAGCTTCCACTGCTTCTGGCCCATAATATACAGCTAGGAAAGTTGCAATCCCTGGATATATAAAAGCGAATACAGTCGGTGGAATAACATTAACCATAGCAATACCTTTTGGATTATCTTCTTCTGCATACTTATCTGCCTTATGTGAAAGAACTGAAAAGAACGATTGCCTTAATGTTCTAAAAGAAACCCCTATCAAAGCTATAGGGACAACAACAGCAAGTGCCATTTCAGGTGTCATATCGGCTAATATTCCTAAAGCAGGTCCAAGAACTCCAGCAGTTCTAGTATCAGCAGGAGTTTGGTCTCCAACCACTATTACTCCAATGTATACTGCATTAATAGTTGCACCAATTATGGTGCCTTTTATAGGATCACCTAATATAAGACCAATGATCAATCCAGAAACTAGTGGACGCCCAAAAGCGAAAAATCGAGTATTAAAAGTTAATGGACTTTCAATCCAAAATGCATAAAGAGCCACTAATAAAGCTTTAATAAACATTTGCATACCTCCATCTCTTCAAATTATTTAGTTTGCTTTTCACCTATCCTCCTTAAAATTTGAGTTAAACTTATTTTAACTACCCTCCTTTTAATAACTTTTATTTATTTTGAAAAATTATTTTCGTGATATTTGTCATGACATTTGTTCATATAGAAATTATTCGACAAATTTCATCATAATCCTTCTTTTTTATAAATTTTTTAAATTTAAAATTTTCCAATTCTAATCACCTTTATTTTATTG